>JAGAUH010000223.1 GCA_017620875.1 Clostridia bacterium | reverse complement strand
TGTTTTACTTTTTTATTTTTCATATTATTATTTTAAACAAAATTTAATACAATGTCAATATCAAAATATTTTTAACTCAAAATTATATAAAAAATAAAAAAAGTGGGGCTATATAGCGTTTACCCCACTTAAATTTATCTATAACTATTATATTTTTGTTGTATTAGTTGTCCAACTTGCCTAGCAATCTCTCTTGGCGTATTAGAACTTTCGTACTCAGCAAAGGCTTCTGCTAAAAACTCTTGCGGAGATACCGTTGCATATTCGGACAACTCTCTTTTAACTTTTAATGCGCTATATCCCCTATAAAGTCTAGCAAATTCCGCGCAAGAAGAAATATTACATAAATAGTCTATTAAATGCCCTAATTCGTGAAAAATAATACTCTCTGGCGTACCGCAATTTTTTGGATGAAATCCACTTTGCTCGCTATAAAGTATATCGCTTACTAAACTAGCGTACTTTTTTGGATTATAATCTTCTTGGTCTATTAAAATAGAATCGAATAGTCCAAACGCCGACACGGCAGTTGCAATAAAAGAATCGCTATGCCTAATTAAATCTTGTACGTTATCTAAATTTATAAGCGCAATTTTTCTTGCCGAAATAGGATCTAAAACAAACTGCAACCCAAACTCTTTTAAAAGTTCTTTATTGCCCATACCAAAAGCCATTAAAATTTTTCTTAACTCTTGATGAGAGCCCACGAAACAAGTGTTAGCCCTAAGCCTAGGATATTTATATAGCATTTTTACAATAGAAGAAAGCAAGCATTTTACACCTTGCAAATGTAGTTTATCTACCCTACAAACGTCGCAAATATCATATTTTTTAGCAATATTTTCTAGTTCTTTTGTGTTTGTTGCCTTTTCTATTAAGTTTAATACCTTTTGCATTGGAGTAAGTTTAAAAAAACTTCTTTTTGCCCTAGCCTGATACAGATTATATTGCTTTTGCGTCATTTGTATGGTTACGGATTTATTGCAAGAAGAAAACGTGTAGTTTATTATATCCCACGACATAAATTATTTACATAACGAAAAGTAATTTTCCATATACTCGTTTGCCTTTTCGCTAACTCCTTCTAGTTCTTCTTTTGGCATATTAGCAATTTTGTACCAAGTCCTAAAATCTTGTAAAAAGGTCTTATTGTAAAAATTATCTATTATGCTAGTAGCAAAATAGTTTTCTTTAAAGCAGTTTTGTATTATATCACAAATTTCGTCTTTATATTCTATTAATAAATTTTCCAAAATCTCTTTACTAAAGCACTCGTCTTGCCTACTTATAACTTTTATTTCGCATAGTTCTTTTATAGATTTTTCTTGTATAATCTTATCGCTTAATAGCCCTATACAATCTTCTACGCAAATTTGACTACTAAAGGTAGATATAAACGCGCTAATATAATCTAAAATATCTTCGCGTTCTTTTTTAACGTTTTCCGTAAGGTTATTCATACAAGAATATAAGTCGTTTTTATTATTAGGGCAACTTCTTAAATAGTAATTTTTTGCAATAACTTCTAACGGTTTTCTTATTTTTAAACTACTAGAATCCAATTTCTTTTGGAAACACTTTTGTGCAAAAGTATCAAAGTCTTTACAGATACTATAAAAACAAGTTATTTCGTTATAGCAAGCACTTTTTTCGCTATCGTTTAATGCAAAAAATTCTTTATTAAACTCTTTTTGCATAGATACGACTTCTTTTACCTTAGATAATATAATTTGAGTTTTGTCGTAATAGTCCGTTATGTTTTCTACCACTCTTTTTATGGCTTTTGTGTACTCTAAGAAACTCTTTTTAATATTTAAGCAACTCTTTATTACTTTAGATTTAATTTTTTCTATTTCAACTTTTTTCGGCGCTTCTGGTAATACGATTTCGCTTATGCTAGTTTCCGCTTGAACGACTAGTTCTTCAACTTTATTTAAGTCAGCTAAAACACTTTCTATTTCTTGTAAATAACTATTAATAAAGTCATCTGAGTGAGCCAAACTAAAACAACTTGTAAACGGTATTTGCTCTTTATTTTTTACGTTTTCTCTTATTTCGTAACATATTTTAGCGGCGCTATCTGCAAGGGATAAAGGATAATCTAAAATACCCCCTAACCCGTTTAACAAACTTTCTTTTCTTTCTTGCGCTTGCAATATTTGTTTCTCTAGCTTGTCTTTAACTTGTTTTAAAACAAACTCTTTAATAGGTTTTACAAAAATTTCGGAACTGTTTTGCTCTATGCAATCTAACACTATCGGCATAATTTGCGGATAGCGCATAATAGTCCTACTCTTTACGTTATACAAACTTTCTTCTGGTTTTTCTAAAAGAGAAATCTCTTTTTGCAACTGATTATATTTTTGCCAAAAATCTATTATTTCTTCTGCTCTACCAGATATCGTTTGTTTTAAGTGATTATAATCTTTATAGCCTAAACCAACAAAAGCAACGGTGGCATCGTCTCCGCCAATTTCTTCGTATTCTTCTTTTAAAGCCATACAAAGTTCGCCTATACTTTCGTTATCTACTATTTGTCTAAAAAAAGTTGCCTCTATGCCAAGGGTATCAACGTCGCCAAACGGATCGAAAATTCCGTCGCTAACACACATTAAACTACAAGGTTTACTAAGGGTAAATTGCTTATAATTTAACTTTGCTCTATACCCTTCTTCTACGTAAAATAGGTTAGTAATTGCTCCACCTTGGTTTTCGTCGTCAACGGATAAACTCTTTAACTCTCCATTAACTATAGCGTAACATCTACTATCGCCCGCCCAAACAACCTCTGCAACAACGCTATCTTCTTGCTCTATATATTTTATAAAGCATAGCGTTGTAGGAAGTAATAGTTGTCCGCTAAGCGGACCTTTAACAAATCCAAATTCTTCTGCGGTTTTTTGTAATCCTATATGTAAATAATTAGATAATTCTTCTCTAACTTCTTCTTTAGACAAATCTGCATTTTTAAACTTTTCGTCAAAATTTAACGCGTATATTGCCCTAACGGTTACCACCCTAGAAGCCCACCTTGCAGAAGAATCCATTTCGTCGTCTAACAAAACGTTTATTAGTTTATCCACGTAATCAACAAAAAATTCTTCTACTCCAACAATAGAATAATCAAAATCGAAAAAGGCAGACTTTTTTAAATTATCTACCACTTTATTACGCATATCGTCAGATAACTCGTGCTTAAAAGCACCCGATCCACCCAAGCCGTCTGCCGCGAATAAATAGTTGTTTATTATATAAGGTTGCGCGTCTTCGTTTTTTAAAATACTATAAAAATCAAATTGTAATTTTTCCATATTAATCCTTTAGTTATTTTATATAACCCATTAATATAAGGTTATTAGCAGGAGCAGATTCTAACACGAAAGGTTTACCATCTACAATCCTATCGTATTCTACTCTATATCGTTTTTCTCCGCCAATTTCTACTCTTTGTATACTCTTTACGCCGTTTTGAGCCATTGCTAACACGTTATAAGTAGTTCCGTGTTCTGGCCAAGGAGTATCAGCCACTACGCTAACGCTCTTTTCGGTTGCAAGCCCTTCGGTTAAAAGCCATTTTTTATAAACGGTTATAGTAATTCCGTTTGCATAACTCAATCTATAAGGTCGCAAAGCGACGTTTAAAGTTGCCTTTTTTATAGAAACTACGCCCTTGTCTAGCATTTTTTCCGGACTAACGAATTCTATAAAATCCCCATCCCACGCTTCTTCTACCGTGGCTAGTTTTTTAGTTGCGTAGCCATTGTCAAATAAGCCGTAAATATCTAACCTTTGCTCTGTTCCATCAGAAAGTATCACGTGATATTTATATCCGCCAATACCTGCCTCTCTTACCTTTTTAAAACTAACTAGCCCTTTTGCTTGTAGTTCTGCTTGAGATAAAAGCGTAGCCATTTTTTGATGCTCAAACCAAACGGTTTCGTCAAAAGGTTTAGCGTCGCTTCCCTTATGATATTCTAGCGGAACGGCTAACGTATCGTTTAAAACTTCTAATATTTGTTCGGCGGTAGGTCTATCTTGAGAAAGTGGCGCAAGCATCCAATTTACTAAAGACATTAGCGTTGCACCTTGCTTATCCCCTAGTTTAACGTCAAACTTTTTATCGTAACTAAACTCTAAACCTAAGTTAGAAGCGTCTGCGCAACAAGTTGCCCCCTTACTATCGTCGTAATAAGGAAAATTTCCCGTCCACCAATGGTGCCAAATAAGCGCTAAAGTATAAATATCCGTTTTGCAGTTAATTTCGGATTTTTCCGTTTCTTCGTCAAACCTTAATTGCGTTTCTGGGCTAAAATATCCTATAGAACCTGGAATATTGTCGTCCGTAGGAACCATATCAAAAGGATATGAACAGTCAAAGTCTATTAAGTACGGAATATATTTAGTACCTTCTTTAGAAACGACTATATTTTTTACTTTTAAGTCGCCGTGTATAACTTTACACGCGTGAGTATCTGCTATAAGTTTAGCGCTCTTTTTTACAAACTCTATAAAATCTAACGCGGATAAACGTTTTAAATAATCGTAGGTATCGTCTTCTACAACGTTAGGCACAAGCGCGGTAATAGTTACAAACTTGTTGCTAGAATCCCAAAAATGGTCTTCTTCTACGACTACATGATGAGTTCTTAAACTAAGCCCTTTCATTAAAGAAGCAATCTTTTTTTGTTTAAACTCTAACGCGTCCGCCTTTTCTTTATACGCTTCTTGCACTTTTGGTGGTAGTCCTGATAAATCTCCGCCTCTAACGGAAGTATCTCTTTTTATAAAATAAGTTTTTCCGCCCTTTGTTCCAAGTATTTTTTCCCCACAACCGGTAACTTCCCACAAAAGATCTCCGCTTGGGGAAACGTATTTAGGAAGCACTTCGTATCCGTAGTAATTCATTTTATCTCCTCTAATTCAACTAGTATTTTGCAGAAGCCGAAGCCACTATCATTTTTATAATATCGTCCATAGAAACGTCGTCTAACCCTCTATGCATTTCCACCGGAACGAAAATAGATTTTTCTAACTGACGGCTAAGCCTATCGTACTCGCTTTGGCTAGGCGCATACATAATAAGCCTTTTGCCCTTTTCCGTAAGACTACTATCGTACCCTTGAAATTTGTTCCAAGTATAAATTAAGCCGTTGTAATCTACCATATCGTCAGGATAATAAGGATATCCTTTTCTATTTTTTATAGGGATAGGCGGAGTATCGGCAAATAAAACGATAATTTGCCTATCCTTTTTGTCCGTTGCGGCAAAGTTAGATTTCATAGCGTAATAAAGCGCTTCTAATCCGTTTGCATCTTCCCCGCAACCGCCGATAGCCTCTATTTTAGATAAATAATCGTCAAAATATTTTTCGTCTGCAGGAAGTTCGAAAAACTCGCTTTCTACCATAGCGTTAGCGCCGTCGGATTTGTAATCTCTAAACACTATTACTTTTATCCTTAACGCATCTACAACGTTGCTATTGCGTTCCATTTCTTCTTGAATTTTTTTGTATAAAAGCCTAGCGTTATTTTTAACGCTTTCTATACAGCAATCCATACTGCCCGTTCCGTCCATACAAAAAACGATATCTAATTTTCTACTAGTATAATTTTCTCTCACTTAAATTCCCCTTTTATTGTTCGTTTAAAATTGCCAGGGCTTTAAAGCAGTCCCCGGCAATATAAAAAAGTTTATTTTGTTTATTTACTTACCACCAATAGATGCAGCAACAATTTTTACGATAGCATTAAAATCTAATCCTTCCATACCAGTTCCTGGATCTACTGCCATAAAACTCGTGTTATCGCAGGTTGCAGAAAGATTTTCGTAAACCGTTCCTGCGGGAGCAAATAAAACCATTCTTTTAGATCTAGGGTTTAATTTAGTGCTATATGGCGAACCTTGTACGTTAGACCAAACGCTAATAAACTCATCTAAATCTTTTGGCATTTCCGTAGGATATCCGGTATAAGCGGCTCTTTCTTGTAAAGGTAAAGCCTCGGCATCGGTAAACAATACTATAACTTGTCTATCGTTTTTACTAGTTGCCATAAAATCCGATCTCATTGCGGTAAATAACGCTTCTAGTCCGTTTTCTTCGTAATCGCCACCGCCAAAGTGGGTTACCCCTTCCATATAACTATCAAACAAATCTACGTCCCCAGGAAGTTCGAAAAATTCGCTTTGTTCCATAGCAGTTCCGTCTGCGCCCTCGTCTTTATAATCTCTAAAAGTTATTACTTTTACTCTTAAAGACGTTATCGTATCCCCCTGAAAAGTCAACTCTTGTAATAAATCTTGGTGAAACCTTCTTGCGTTTGCCTTTACGTTGTCTAAACAAGGCGCCATACTACCCGTTCCATCAAAACAAAAAACGATATCTACGTTTCTCTCTTTAGCCATAATTTTCCTCCTAAAAGTTATTATTTTTTTTATGATATTAGTATATCATATAAATTTTTGCTTTTCAATAAGTAATTTTGTATTTTTTACAAAACTTTAGTTAATTCTACCACTTTAAAAACTTTTTATTTTTTTACGTTATCCGTTTTAAAAAATGGTAAATTTAAAAAAAATTTACAACTTAAATTTGTCAACGCAAACTTTTTTTAACAATTATATATTAAACTAAAAAAACGTAAATTGCTAGTTATAATTTAGCATTTATTACAATGTTTTAGTCTTTTTTACAACGTTATTGTTTTATGCTATTTTTTAAACAAAAAAGTCGTTTTGCTTATTACAAAACGACTTTTATTTCCGTATAAAATTTATTTAATTTTAAAAATATACTAATATATCTTCTATACTTTTTTCGCTTAGTTCGGCATAGTATAACAATTCGTCTACCGGAAGTGGCGTATCGCCCTTTTCCCAATTGTTTACCACGTGCTCGGTTACGCCAAAGACCATTGCAAGTTCTACCCTACTAATATAATTATCCATATCTTCTATACAGTTTTTACAATCTAAATTGCAATCTCCTTGCTTACCTTTTGTTAAAAAACATACTTTTTTAATAAAGGTTTCGTTACGCTTTCTTAAAGCTTCTAACTTTTTGCCGGTTTTTATCCAATCGATATATTTTCTTGCCATTTTTTGCCCCTTGTTTAATAAAAATTTCTTGTATATTATACAATATATTTTATTATAGTGTCAATATAAAATAAAAAATATCCGCCAAAAAAAGGCGGATATTTTTTACTTTTTAACTTTTTACTCAATTTTTCAATCTTTTTTATTTGTTTAATTTTCTTTGTTATTTTTCTTTATGTTTTATAATGATTCTTTTTATTAGTTTAAATAGTTCCATATAAACGATAACTGCAAGACCTGCCCCTAGCACTATTAAATAACAATACCAAGGCATATAACCCGTGTTAAACGCCCCGTTTACACCAGGTATTAAAATTACACCTATAACTAAAACTAAACTAATTAAACTTGCAATATTTAAAGTTTTGTTTTCAAAAGGATTTTCGTGGAAAATACTATGCTCGCTTCGCATATTATACGCTTGAACTATTTCGCATAGAGCAAGAGATGCAAACGCCATTGTGCTGCCCATTTTTACGCTGTTAAACACCGCAACGCCCAAGGTGTAGCAAAGCAATACTAACGCGCCTATTACACAACCGTGAAGTACTATTTCGCCACCGTATCCGTGAGCAAACAACCCTTCTTTTTTCTTACGTGGTTTTTCGTGCATAACGTCGTCTTCGGTTTTTTCCATACCAAGCGCTATTGCAGGCAAACTATCCGTAACTAAGTTTATCCAAAGTAGTTGTATAGATATAAACGGACTATCTTTAAATATTAACATTGCAAAAAATACTATTAAAATTTCGGCAATGTTTGTACCCAATAAAAATCCTACTACTTTTTTAATGTTTGCGTATATTCCCCTACCTTCTTTAACTGCGTGAACCAATGTAGAGAAATTATCGTCCGTCAAGGTCATGTCGGCAGCGCCCTTTGCAACGTCCGTACCGGTTATACCCATAGCGCAACCAATATCCGCCGCTTTTAATGCAGGCGCGTCGTTTACACCGTCTCCCGTCATTGCAACTATTTGCTCTTTATTTTGCCATGCTTTTACTATTCTTATTTTGTTTTCTGGCGTAACCCTAGCGTAAACGGAAATTTTTTCTATATTGTCGTTTAATTCTTGCTCGCTCATTTCGTCTAACTGAGCGCCCGTTACCGCTATATCACCGTCTTGTAAAATGCCAAGTTCTTTTGCAATAGCCTTTGCCGTATCTACGTGGTCACCCGTTATCATAACGGCTTTTATACCTGCCCTAATACACAAGTCAACTGCTTCTTTAGCCTCTGGTCTAGGAGGATCTATCATACCAACTAGCCCCATAAATGTTAATCCGTTTTCGGCTTCTTCAAAAGAATAATCTTGCGGAAGGTCGTCTATTTCTTTATAAGCAACGGCAAGAACTCTAAGCGCGTCGCTGGCTAATGACGATACTATTTTATCTGCTTTTTCAAAATCGCCACTAGTACATCTAGTTTTTAAAATATCGTAAGCACCCTTTGTTATAACCACTTTTTTACCGTTTATTTGGTTTACGGTGGTCATAAGTTTACGGTCGCTATCAAACGGAAGTTCGTATAGTCTAGGATAATCTTGCTCTAATTTACCCTTTTCGAAACCTGCTTTTAAACAAGCGGAAACTATTGCCGTTTCGGTTGGATCGCCAACGTGTTTTTCTTCTCCGTCTATCACGCTAACGCTTCCGTTACAACAAAGCGTTGCATATTGTAAAAGTTTAAGTATATCTTGACTAGGATTTTCTAACGAAACTTCTTTTTCTTCCCCTGCAAAATAAGCCTTTACCAAGGTCATTTTGTTTTGAGTAAGCGTTCCGGTTTTATCCGAACATATTACCGACGCTCCACCTAAAGTTTCTACCGCAGGAAGTTTTTTAATAATAGCGTTTCTTTTAACCATTTTTTGCACGCCTAAAGAAAGAACTATCGTTACTATTGCAGGCAAACCTTCTGGTATAGCCGACACCGCAAGCGAAATGGCTATCATAAATATTTCTACCCAGCCTTTTCCTTCTATTAAACCTACTACGAAAATTACCACGCATAGTAAAATTGCAACTACCGCAAGTATTTTGCCTAGTTTGTTAATTTTTGTTGTAACGGCGTTGCCGTTTCTTTTTCGCCTGAAAGTAAATTTGCTATTTTACCAACTTCGGTATTCATACCAATTGCAGTAACAACCGCTACGCAAGTTCCGTAACTGATACTACAACCAGAATAAATCATGTTTTTTCTATCCCCTAAAGGCGCTTTTTCGTCGCAAATAATATCCGCGTCTTTTTCGCTAGGAACACTCTCTCCCGTCAATGCAGATTCTTCACTTTTTAAGTTTACGCTTTTAATAAGTCTAGCATCCGCCGGAACGAAATCTCCCGCTTCTAGCACGATTATATCGCCTACTACTACTTGACTACTCTCTATTACCCTTTCTACACCGTCTCTAATAACTCTCGTATGTCCGCTAGACAGTTTTTTAAGGGCTTCTAAAGCCTTTTCCGCCTTGTTTTCTTGCACTACGCCCATTATCGCGTTTATAATTACGATAAGTAAAATTAAACCAGGCTCTATAAATTCTTTAGGCTCGCCGTCTTTAATTGCAATTGCAAAAGAAATAACCGCCGCTACTAATAAAATAATAATCATAGCGTCTGCAAATTGTTTAAAAAACTTTACGATAAGCGGTGTTTTTCTTTTTTCGGCAAGTTTGTTTTCGCCGTCTCTTTCTAATCTAATTTTTGCCTCTTCTTCGCTGATACCCGTAGTAGAACTATTAACTAATTCTAGTACTTCTTTACTAGATTTGCTTGTCAAGTAAGTTGCCTCCCTTTAAAATTTTGCCCCGTCGAAACTTTAACGTTTATTTGCGACTCGGCTTTAGTTTTTATACTTATTAATATTACCCCTAAAATTAGAAAAACAAGCCCCAAAATAGAAGTAATACTTATTTGTTTCTCTATTATTATTTGTATTATATTAGCCGTTATAGGCTCGCTTATACACAATAAACTTGCAACGCTTTCTTGCCCTTGTTTTAACGCGCTTATATATAATATATAAGGAATAATGGTACAAAAAACGCATAATAACAAAAATAGCAAACTCGCCTTTAAATTATATAGTTTTGTAAAAGTGTTTGCCCTTAAAAAAACAAGTCCCACAACGCTTGCCGATAAAAAACTGTAAAAATTTATAGTTATTTTGTTTTGATTTTTAATTTTAGCGCCTACGATACTAACCGCACTATTAAAAACTGCGCTAAGTAGCCCAAAAACTAACCCTTTTATATTAAAGCCTATTTTACCTTTACCAAATAAAACGCAACCTAAAAAACAACATAATACGGAAATTATCATTTGCGCCGTTATCGGCGTTTTATTTTTTATTGTGCAATACGCCATAACCATTATTGGCGAAGTGTAAAGCAACACGCTTGCAAAGGCACTGCCTAAATATTTTATAGAGTTATAATAGCATACGCAAGTAAACAAATTGCTTAGACCTAACAAAAAGCACTTTGCCAAATTTTTTGGTTTTAATAACTTTTTGTTAAATATAACTAAACCTATAAAAAGTATTATAGCCGAAATTAAAAACCTTAATTCTACCACGGCATAGGTAGAAAAATTATACTTTAATATTTGCGTTGTAACAACCCCAACAAAACCCCAAAGTATACCCGATAGAATAACAACCAACTTATCTTTCATACTTATATTTTATATAGTGCGGGGGTTTTTATGATTAAATTGTATTTTAAAATGCTAAACGCAAACTAAATTTTATATGCTAAAAAAAATTTTTATCTCTCTTTTAGCGTCTACCAAAAGAGAGCCCTATTATTCTACCTTATTTTTACAAAATAATCAATTTATAATTTTGTATTTTTTACAAGATTTTTGTAAATTTTACAAATTAAAAGCCTCTAACCAAAAAATTTCTTTGTTGGTCAAAGGCTTAATATGTTTTAGTTATAATAGTCAAACGAGAAAGAACCCGGTGTAGTAGCGTCGCCTACAACGTAAGTACAATTACTTAAGTTCTCTACTCCGCTTGCTTCTAGTTTAGTACATTTAGAAAACGCAAGCGCTTCTATATTTTGTCCGTTAGCAAACTTTGCGCTAACTAGGTTTACGCAGTTGTTAAAGGTGTTTGCCTTAATAGTAAATCCGCTAGCGGTAATTTTACTTAGGTCAATTCCTTTTAAACTAGAACAACCTTTAAAGGCTTCTTCGCCAAGAGACGTTAAAGTGCTTGGTAACACTAAAGCAACTTCTGAGTTTAGATAAGTACAACCTTCAAACGCGTTTTGCTCTATAGTAGTAATAACGTCGTTAAAGTTAAACTTAATTAAACCGGTACAACCTTCGAATGCGTAGTAAGAAATGGTTTCTACGTTTGCAGGTAGAGTATAAGTTTTTAGCGCTATACAATCTGCAAAAGCCATTCTTGGAATAATAGTAGTGTTAGCGTTTAACTCTATCTTTTCTAATAGCGTACATCCGTTAAAAGCATATTCTGGTAAGTTATAGTTTCCATCTACTCCGCTAAACACGACGTGAGTAAGTTTTGTAGGAACGTAATAACTCTTAGTAGTTTCGCTATTAGCGTCGTATCTTTGCTTTGCTTCCGTTAATCCGTCTGCAGTTTCCGTACCGAATAAATGACCGAAAACCTTTTTCTCGTTTTTAGCGTCTACCTTTTCACCAATAAAAGGAAGCGTCATTTTTTCGATATTAACGCAACCCGTAAACGCGCCTGCGCCAATTTCTTTTATTGTGCTAGGAATAGTAACGGTTTTAATAAGTTTTTGGTTTTTAAAAGCCTCTGTTTCTATTTTTGTTACGGGAAGATTATCGTCGCCATAGGTTGCAGGGATTTGCAAATCTATCATAATATCTTCGTAATCGTCGTCGTTAATTTTTTTAGAATCTTCTTCTGAAACGTTTAGTTTCTTAACGGTGTAGTAGTTACCATTTTCTACGTCTTTAACTAATTCGTAAACTAAACCGGTTTCTCCGTTGTTAGAGCCAGCCGAATTATTGTCGTTACAACCAACCATTGCCCCAATAGCAAGTATCATTATTAAGGCTATAACGAAACTTATTAATTTTTTCATTTTAATCTCCTTATATTTGGTAAGCAAAGTTACCATTATATGCTAAACAATTTTATCAAAATATTTTTTATTTGTCAACGAATTTTATAATTATTATTTTTTAGTTATTATATTATTATACTCACCTTTTATTTGCACCCGGAACAAGTTTTGCAATTCCCCGTGCATTTTTTGGTGGTTTTTCCCGTTGCGGAAAACATTTGTCCGCTATAAACCCTTTTTGCTTTTTCTTTACATTTTGGGCAAAAAACATCTTGTAAACTATCTTTTACTAGTTGTTCGAACTCTAAATTGCAACCCGTGCATTTATATTGTAATAACGCCATTAGTCCACCTTTATAATTTCATCTTCGGTAACGATATAATCTAGCCTTATATCACCCGCGGTTTTTTGTACAAAATCCACTATTTGCCAACTATAACAAAGCCCTATTTTTAAAGTGTTTTTATCCTTTAAATACCCGTCGTAATACCCCTTGCCAAAACCAATCCTATTGCCGTATCTATCGCAAGAAACTAGTGGAATAATGGATATATCGGCGGACTTAGTAACAATTTCGTACTCTTTTGGCTATTCTATTCCGTAGCCGTTGTAAACGTTTATTTCGCCCTTTCTTGTAACGGCGTACATAACGGGGCCGTCTACCACGGGCTCGTATAAAACTTTATCTTTAAAATATTCTCTAATTTTTAAAGTGGGAACTTCGTTTTTAAAATCGCAATAGCAAAAACAACTTTGCGCTAAAGTAAATTCTTTTATTTTTAGTAGATTTTCAAAAACCAATTCGCCGGCAACTTCTACTTCTCTAAAAGATAAACTTTTTCTCTTTTTTAGCATTTCTTTTCTTATAACGTCTTTCATATTATTTGCCTTTAAATTTTATCCATTTAATTTTATCATATATCACCAAAAAAAACAATGCAAAAAAATATTTTTTAGTATTTTTTAATAAATAGGTTTTTTACTTGAAAAAAAAGTCTAAAAAAGGTATAATATATCCATACGAAAAAGTTTAAAAAACTTACGCATAAGGAGAAGACAATGGATAAAGTTCAATTAACAATTGACACTATTAGAGTTTTATCTGCACAAGCAATAGAAAAAGCAAAGTCTGGTCACCCAGGTTTACCACTTGGCGTTGCACCGCTAGGCTACACTCTTTTTGCTAACAACTTAAAATTCAACCCTAAAAATCCTAGTTTTGTAGATAGAGATAGATTTATTTTATCTGCTGGACACGGCAGTATGTTACTTTATTCTTTATTACATATTTTTGGTTACGACGTTACCATAGACGATATTAAAAACTTTAGACAATTAGGTTCTAAATGTCCCGGTCACCCAGAACTTGGCGTAACTGCGGGCGTAGAAATTAGCACCGGACCTTTAGGTCAAGGTATTGCCAACGCAGTTGGTATGGCTATTGCAGAAACCTTTTTGGCAGAAAAATTTAACAAAACGGGTTTAAACGTTGTAGACCACTACACCTACGCTCTTTGTGGCGACGGTTGTATGATGGAAGGTATCGAGTACGAGGCGGCTAGTTTGGCAGGCACGCTAAAACTAGGCAAACTTATTGTTTTATACGATAGCAACTCTATCACGATAGAAGGCGACACAAATTCTTCTTTTACAGAAGACGTTGCCGCTAGACACGAAGCACAAGGTTGGCAAGTTTTAACCGTAGAAGACGTGAACAATATTGCCGATATAGATAGAGCCATTGCAAAAGCAAAAGCAGAAACTAGCAAACCAAGTTTAATTATCGTAAAAAGTATTATTGGTTACGGCTCTCCAAAAGCAGGCTCGGCAGACGTTCACGGCGCGCCTTTAGGCGAAGTTGCCTTAGACGAATTAAAGAAAAACTTAAATTGGGAATACGCACCTTTCGAAGTACCGGAAGAAGTTTTATCTAACGATAAAACTTATATAAGAAAAGGCGCTAAGGTAGAAAACGATTGGCAAGTACTATTTGACACTTATCAAAGAGAATTTCCAGAATTAGCGCAAGAATTTTTATCTTGGCAAGCAGGCACTCTACCTAGTAGCGATATCTTAAACGAACTATACTCTACAATTTCGGCAGACGCTACAAGGGGTTCTA
>JAGAUH010000222.1 GCA_017620875.1 Clostridia bacterium | reverse complement strand
TGTTGACTTTTGTCCTTTATTGCTATAAAATAAAAGTTAGGAGGCACAATATGAAAAAATTTTTTGGAGAGTTTAAAACGTTTATCACGCGTGGCAACGTATTAGATATGGCTGTCGGCGTTATTGTAGGCGGTGCGTTTACGGCAATAGTAAACGGACTAAGCAACTTTGTATTAAAACCAATTATAAATTGGTTACTTGCACTTATTTTTGGCAAAGATAGTCTAAGCGGAATTTACACTTTTTTAAGAAAGGCTTATCAAGTTGCAGAAGACGGAACGGTTACCGACGTTATTGATTTAAGCAACTCTATTTACATAGACTGGGGTGCTTTTATAAACGCAATAATTAACTTCTTTTTAATTGCTTTAGTTTTATTTACTATTGTTAAAATTATAAATTCTATTGCAGAAAACAACAAAAAAATAAACGAAACTATTAAAGAAAAAACTTTAGACAGGCACGAAAGAAAAGAACTTAAACAAGCAGGCGTAAACATTAGAGATAAAAAAGCCGTAAAACAATACTTTGAAAATAAAAAGGCAGAAGAATAAAGACTTGCCGAAGAAGAAAAGGCTAAAAAAGCGGAAGAAGAAAGATAACACCGTTTAGAAAACCCTACTACAGAAGATTTGTTAAAGCAAATTTTATTAGAACTTAAAAAAGACTAATTTTTAAGCATAAAACAAATAAAACTTTTTTACAAGATAAACGGCGGAACGCAAAATTGCGTTCCGCCGTTGTTATTAAGATAATTATTATATTATATCAATCATATTTTCTTAAGGCGTACCACCCCAACTTTTTAAAGTAAAACACTACTATAAAACGAATTAATAAAATTTTTTTGAAAATTTTTTAAAAAACTATTGACAAATTTTTTTAAATATGTTATATTTTTAGCAGTCGAAGGGCAAGAGTGCTAGCACTCGATATAATAGAGTTGCTAAACATTGCCAAAAGTTCGACAATATATGATAAAGGGGAAAATTGTATGAAAACATTATTAACAAAAAATTTTTTTGACGATCCGTTTAACTACTTTTTTGCACCAAACGTGCCTACTAGTTCTAGTATGAAAACAGACGTTATAGAAACCGAAAAAGAAATTAAACTATCTATCAACCTTGCGGGATTTAAAAAAGAAGAAATTTCTTTAGATTTAGATAAAGAGATTTTAACGATATCCGCAAAGAAACAAGAAACCGAAACTCAAGGCGAATACATTCGCAGAGAAATGAGTTCTTCTTGCCAAAGAAGTTACCACGTAGGTAGCGTAAACAAAGATACTATTAGCGCATCTTTTGTAGACGGCATACTATCTATTGTAATACCCAAAGAGCAAGAAAAACTAGACACGAAAATTAGCATATCCTAAGTGTTTTTCTTTTGTAAAACACCTCCTTTTTTTATTTTTGTAGCCCGTGGCAAAAGCCACGGGCTATTTTTATGCTATCTTTACCCGTTAATACAAATACAATATCAAACACGTACCACTACCCTTGTAACACTCAAACCTTAACCTTATTTATTTTGTTTGATTTTTTTTAATTCTAATTATTCAAGCCCTACCAATTACAGTATAAACCGATATAAAACAAATTAACCCCACCGTTTACAATCTCCCACGTCTTAAAAACCGCTAATATCACGATTAATCAACAAAAAACTTCACCCACGAAAATTTTCGTGGGTAAAAAATTACATTATTAATATTTTTTCGTAGTCTTGCTTGGTTGTGGCAATTGAGAAAATATACTCGTCGAAAAGTGAAGAAATACTATTTACTTCTACCCTTTGCCCCTTAGAGTAAATTTCGTCTTCAAAGGAAACGTCTTTTATTTTTACACCCAAATGTTTTGCCATGCTTTGCTTTTTAGTTAGCAAAATATAATACCCTTGCAAGTTAGACATTTTAGAAATTTCTTTTTCGGTGCAAAAGTTTAAACACTCTTGCTTATAGTCGATATCTACTACTTTTTGCAATGATATTATAGATTTTTCGTTTGCAACGGCAACCATAATAATATCCCCGCTAAAAGAAACGCTAAAATAGTTTTCGCCAAGGCAAAAATTATCTTCCTGCGGAACGTTATCACATTTACCAAACAAGTTGGCAACGTATTTTACAAAACTCTCTTTTTGATTTTTTTGTATAAAAGAATAATAAATTTTAACCATAATTAAACACTAAATAGCATATCTGCATAAGTTGGGTGTGGCCAGAAAGTTTTATCGGTATATCTTTCCGCCGTGTCTGCATAGTGGCGTAGTCTTGCCATGCAAGGAAGAATTTTATCGCAATAAAATCTACTAGACGTTCTAACGTCTTCTTCGCCTTTAATCTCTAATAAAAATCCTTCTAGAGTCTTTATTTCCGCCATAAGCCCGTCGTTAGCATCTGTTAGTTTTTTAGCAAGTTCTCTATCTGCAAAAGCGTTTAAATCTACTTGTTCTTTACTCTTTAAGGTGGCAATAACTTCGCCTATATAACGATTAACCGCTGGATATATCTCTTTTTTAGCCATTTCTAGCATAGTAAGCGCTTCTATATTAACGGTTTTAACGTAATTTTCTAAAAGAATTTCCGTACGAGATTTTAGTTCGTTCTCGGAATATACTCCGTATTTTGTAAATAGCGCAATATTTTTATCGTCAATTAAGTGCGGAATAGCGTCGGCGGTGGTCCTTAGGTTTAATAGCCCACGCCTAGCGGCTTCTTTTGCCCAACTCTCACCATAACCGTTACCATCAAATAAAATACGTTTATGCTCTTTTATTGTGTCGGCAACTAAATCGTGTAGTTCGGCATCAAAATCTTTTGCGCTTTCTAACTTAGTTGCAAAC
>JAGAUH010000221.1 GCA_017620875.1 Clostridia bacterium | reverse complement strand
TGATAGGATTACTGCTATAAGCACTTCTCGACACGGTACACGCTCCTAACGACATAGTTAAAACAACTAATAGTACCACTACTAAGTATTTTATTTTTTTCATAAAAACTCCTTTTTTTACTTAACCAAGGTGTCCATTATATTTTATTATATATTTATTATATAACAAAGAGATAACAATTTCAATACGTCTTTTTTAATTTTTGATACAAAAAAGTGTTTTCAACATAAAAAAAGCACACCCCTAGTAAATTAAAAAGTAATTTTATACTTTTATGCTATAAATTAAGATTCTCACGTTTGCAAATGCAAACTCAGAATGACCTGTTTTTAAGGACTAAACAACCACCCGATAATAACGTAAACCTAAAAGTTATACACTTTAAGGATGTACATTTCACTATCGCGTAGTTTTTATTTTTATATCAAAAAAATAGCGGAAGCAAATTTTTGCTTCCGCTAATAAACGGTAAAAGTTTTTTAATTAAATTAATTTTATTTAATACCAGACGAAGTTATAGTGTAGTTAACGTAGTCAGTCCACCAATATCCGCCCAATTCACTATTTGTATAATCGGTTTCTTTAAGTTCTTCGCCGTTAATATCGTAACCAGGTCTTGCGGCAAATTGAACTATCAATTCCGTTACACCTTGCTTTGCTCCACCCCAACTACTATAAGGTATAGCCATTTCTACACTAATTTTATATCCTGTACCCGTTTTTAATTGCACGCCTTCTTCTACTTTAAAAGCAAAATCCGCGCAATTAGTACTATTTAAAATAGAACTTGCGATAACTTGATTAGACGTTGACTGTCCGTTTACTTCAAACCTAGCAACTACCTCTATATTAGTATTAGTATACAAGTGGTATCCTATTGTTGGTATTCTTTTCCCTTCGGAGTCTAAAACAGGCACCATAGTATTTCCATCTAACTGTTCTTCAAAGTTTCTTATTCCGTTTTGATAGTTAAAAGTACCTAACTCTGCCCTCACGTAAACGAAAGTACTACCCAAAAATGCTTGGAACCTTGTATATTCGCCGTTAGTAGCAACTCTTTCTACAATTTTACCGGCATTTTGCCAAGCAGAATCGTTAAATGTTCCATCTATTACTACGTCGTCGTTATAAATCATTCTTTCTTTTGCTATTTGTTCTAGTTCGGAACTATTTACTATACAAAAACTGTTACTAAAAGTAAAATTTATAGACAACGACAAAATACCCACGATACATTCTCCCTTAAACATGTCGTCAGTTTTTACTATATAAGGGATTCCGTTTACCATAAAGACTAATTTATTTCCTCGTTTTAACACGCTAAACTTGTTTGCTCCACCAATAGGATTATTAGAAGCGTCTTGTCTTACGTAAGCTAGTTTTTCTCCACCACGCCAATTTTCTATTCCAATCTCATCTCTACCTTCCCACCAATGATACGTACCGTCTATACAAGTAGCCAAACCAACCCTACGTTTGTCAGAAGTTGGGTTAACTGCGCCAGGTAAATCCCAATAGAAGTATAATTCGTCTTTATAATCTTCCGTACTTCTTACAAGGATACCTAGTTTTGTCCAGTAATCTGACGTAACGGTTTCGTTTGCAGTTAAAGTAGTTTCAAAATAAAAATCAGTATGACCAACGGTATTAGAATATTGTTTAAACGTAGTATTCGCATTACTTACGGTTTCTCCAGTTGTACCACCACTTAACCTATATTTTGCATTTTGTATTGTGTATAACGCGTTATAAGCCATTATACCCGTAAAGACAGGACAACATAAATCTGCATTAGAATAAGAATAAACTAAATTATCGTTTATAGCAAACAAAACTATACCCAAACCACCCTCGTTATATTTATAAATAGAAAGTTTTACAAATTCTTTAGTGTAGTCTGGTAAACACGCTAAATTTTTAAGTTCGGCAGGTTCGTAATAAGAATCGTCATTGACAACGTTTCCTTGTTCATTTGTCTTTTTACCATAATAATGAAACAACCCCACGTTTTTTGTAGGTGCTCTATAGTTTGTAGCGTTATTAGAAACAGGATTGCCATTTGCATCTACGTCATACGCACCGCCAATATCAATATAAAGCATATCTCTCTTTATAGGTCTAGCGTTTGCATCTAGACTATCAGAGTCCAAAACAATACCCAACTTAGACCATTTTTCGGTAGAAGCAACTTGGTTTACCTTAAACTCGAATTCAAAATAAATAGTATCTGCTTTTACGTAATTGGTTGTAGTGCTATAATCGTTAAACAAAAAAAGCATATCAGAGTCTAGGGCTGTTTTGGTGTATCCGCCATAGAAATCTATATACTCGGATGCTTTTGAACCATTTGCAGTACCTCCATGTTCGGCATCCCCTACGCCTATGTTAGCAAACTTTGCTTGAATAGTATTAAACCCATCGAAATACACACCCGAATCCGAAGCGTAAGAAACACCCGAATATTGCACGGTTACAGTTTTTCCGCCCGCGGGAGCAGTTCCACTAACGTATGCGGTATCCGTTACGTAACCTAAAATTGCAGGAGTATTAACCCTATATGGATAATCAGTTTTTACCGTTACAGTTTTTGAAGGTTCTGTCGTACCAGAATAATTTATTGTAATATCGTTTTCGTTTGGCATATAGTAAACGATTGTATCCACGTTACCACTTATTGTACCCGTTGTTGCTTGCGTTTGCCTATTTTGGTCTAAATATGCGGTATATCCATCTATCTCGGTTTCTACGTAGTTATACGTTTGACCATAATAATACTTGTTAGACTGAGCAGTTTTTGCAACCGTGTCGTCTTTATCATAACTATCGCTATAAGTATAGTTTACGGTTAAACCAAAACTATTTTTTGTTGCCGTGCTACTTCCGGAAACGCTACCCGTAAAGTTGTTTCCAGATAAGGTTGTAGTTAAGTTTAACGTTATTTGAGTTTCGGCATCAATAAGTGAGCCGTTTTCCCCGTCATATCCCCACCTTGCATCCGCACTAGTAGAATTATAATTTAAACTTCCTATTGCAATAATATCGTTATAGTTTAGCGTTTTTGCCCACAATATATTTCCACCCGTTGGCACGTTTAAAACTATGCTACTTGGCGTTACGTTTGTACTATTATAACTATCTACTAAAGTGTTATTTTTACTAGAAATTGTGTCGGTAAATTTTGTGTCGCTTGCAGTTAGCGTTGCTTTTGCTAGGTCGTACTTGGCAAGTTGTAGTTTAAAGTTAGCCCCGGAAATTGTATCCCCCGTACCCATATAAACCGTGCCGTTTACGTATCCGTTAGCATTGTCAGCGGTAGATTTTTTAGTGTTTACGTACACGCTAGATGCGGTTGTACCACCGTTTGTTACGTAACTAGACAAATCGTCGCCATATCTAACGGCAAAGTTTAGCCTTTGGTTTACCGTAACTTCTTTTCCATTTACGTTTAGTACAACGTTGCTTAAAGTTAAAACGTCGTCGAATAGCGTACCACTTGTTTGCGCACTAATAATGGTAGTATTTTTTTCTCCAAGATCGCTATCGAAATATCTAATTGTAGATACGTCTATATTTTTGTCAGATTTACTAACCGCAGTTTTAACAGCCTTTTCCATCCAGAAACTAGACATATATTTATCGTTTTCCGAATGGGTTTTTCCGTTGTTATAAAATGCACTTGCAACGTAAGCCATACTTCTTGCTTGTTCGGTTTCGCCCAAACTCATAGTAGCGTATTTATATTTTCCGCCACCTAAGTCGAAATAGTAAATACCAAACATTTTTCTGCTAAGGTTATTGTCTTTAATATTTTTTATACCACCACGGAAATGAGTAACTCCGTTATCTTCTATAACGGCAGGCTTAACCAAAGTGTAAGCAACGTTGTTACTTATTTCTAAATAAGCATCAAACGCGTTTACGTAGTCGCCGTTATTAAGGTAAGTTATAACTTGGTTATTCGTGCTATTTTTAACCGTTTGAACAAAGTCGTAAGGGGCAATAAATAGGTAAACGTTGCTAAAGTCTGCACCCGTTGCCGCTACCGAAGCACCAAACGTAATACCACAGTTTGGAGTTGACCAATAACTCCTAAAACCTGCTCCTATTTCCATACCAAAGGTATTTATTAAACTTGCCCAAGTTTCTTCTTTAAGTTCTAACGTGCTTAGGTTAGTTACAAAAGTTTTTTGGTCGGCAGTTAAATTATCGTATGCAAGTCTCGCGTCGGTTATTTGTGCTTGGTGGTTTATAGATACAACCGTAGGTAACGCATCTATTTTATCTTGCACCACTTGTGCAACGGCTTTATTGTTATTTAGCGTAGTTTCTGCTTCTTGCAAATCGCTATAATTTGTAACGAAAGTTTTTTGAACGTTTGTTAAACCGTTATAAAGTGTTACTGCGTTTACTATTGCATTTTCGTCGTTTTTACCACGAGTGCTAGGTAAAAGGTTAATCGTGTCTACCACAACTTGCGCCGTTGTTTTATTTGTTTCTAAGTTACTTTCTGCACTTTCTAACAATGCTAGATTTGTAACAAAAGTTTTTTGGTCGGTAGTTAAGTTATCGTATGCAACTCTTGCGTTTATTATTGCATTTTCGTCAAACAAAGTAGGATCTTGACTTAACGCGCTAATACTACTTGTAACCGCATTTGCTTTACTTTCGTTATCGGCAAGGGTTTCTACCCTATCGGCTAATTTTGTACCCGTATAGTTAGTTACATACTTTTTCTCTGCAGTGGTTAGTGCAGTATAATTTGTATTTGCAGTGGTAATTGCAGTTTTAGTGCTTAAGCTAACTTCTTCCGTTAAACTTGCCACTTCTGTTTTTACTTCTACTGCTTTACCATAACTTGTAGCGCATAATAAATCTATATCGTTGCTAGTTTTATCTTGCACTACTTCTGCACCCATTTGGTTGTGCATATTGTATGCAAACATTAAGTTTTCGTTAGAAACGTTATAAACTCTACTTGCACTCGTATAATTGTTATAAAACGTGGTTATTTCTTCTTGAGTTCTCACGTCCGAATAACCAACTATAGTCCTAATACGTCCTTTAAAATATTGCTCGTTATTAGCCCTTAAGTCGCCACCAACCATTAGCCCGTTAGTAAAATCTATATTGGTATTTGTACCCGTTGCTAAAGAACCAATACCATTGGTTGTAGTTGAGTCTCCCGTTACACTTGTCTCTGCGTTTAATATATTTCTAGATAAAACTTCACCAGCATATTTTACACCGTTTATATATAAATACGCACTATTTCCGTCTATAACGTAGGCTAAATGCACCCACTCTCCCGTAGCAACGTTAGTTTTAAACGTTATATCCGATATTTTTCCATTATTGTCTTTTATATAAACTCTTGGATAACCATAGTTATGTACTTCTATACAGAAACAGTCTTTTACACCAGATTGACCGTAGTTGGCAAAAATCATACCACTTCTACCAGTGGAAGTTGTAGGTATTTTTACAACGACTTCTACGGTCCTTGGCAAAGTAACTAGTGCCTTATCTTGCATAAAATAGTTATCGGCAGCCCATACGTTATGTAAGCCGTTACCCAAAACCAAATTGTTGTTATTATTGCTTAAATCTTCTATAGGGGTTTGCCCGCTTTTACCAACCAAATCGTAGGCAAGTAGCAAACTACTATCTACCGTTATATTTTCTAAGTCGGCTCTAACTTCGGCTTGAGTCCTTACGTCAGAATATACCGCAACCGAATATATAGTACCTTTAAACCTAGAATTGTCTTTATCTACCCTATAATCGTTACCAACTGCAAGCGGATAACTATTACATATTTGAGTGCTTGCCAAAGTGTTTTGGGTAGAACCTGTACCTTTAGTAAGCGGTAAGTTATAGCAATCTAACGGTATTTCGCCATTGATATAAAGCGTTGCCGTTTGATTTGCTCTATCCACAGTTATTGCAACGTGAGTATCTATACCCGTACGCATATCGTATGGGAATATAACGTCTTTTAAAGAAACATTTCCATCGTGTCTAAAATAGATACGTGGATTTCCGTTTTTATGTATTTCGAAACTAACTGCATCTGGGGTTTCGCCGTTTATATCGCAGTAGTTACCAACTATGGTACCAACCCTTGTTGCGTTTGCAATGGTTGTAGGCACGTTTACCCACGCTTCAAAGGTATTTTGTGCTTGAGTTAATTTGTTAGTTGCGTTATAAATTTCTTCGTTAGCAAAAGTAATATTGCTAGCACTAGAATTCATATCGTATAATACTAAATGATTTCCGTTGTTAGACAAGTCCCTTATAACCCTATTACCTTGTTTGCCACCAAAATCGTATAAAGCAACAAGTCCCGGTGCGGTAGTGGCGATAGAAGTCATATCGTCTTTTACTTGATTTACGTCGGAATACACAACCCTTTTAGAAGAAAATATTGCAAGGCTATGTAGGTAAACCTTCAACCTAACGTTCTCTTGACTTTCTAAAGCTCTATGGTCAGAACCAACCGCCATAGGGAGCTCGTTTGAAAAATCTAAATTGCTTAACCCTGCTAAATTGCTATCTCCTTCTCCACCTGCTACTATCGATTGTTTTTCCACCCCGTTTAAATAGTAAGTTACCGTGTCAGAATTTCTATCTATGGTTAGCGCAATATGATACGTTCCTTGTTTTGTTAACGAAGTGTCTTTGTTAAAACGCAAATCTGAAGTTACACCATCATGTTGTAACCAAAGCCTTACACCACCTTCCGCCGTCGTCTCAAAGTTAAAATCTGAGGTGTTATCAAAATTACCCCAAATTACACCCCTGCCACAACCACCTTCTGGCACGGTAATCCAAGCCTCAACAGTGTTCATTAACGAGTTTATAGGAGCTAAAGTTTTATAATATTGACCTTTTGTATTAAACTTAATAGCATCTGCTTCTTCAAACTTATAATTAGCCGTATCTGATTCTTCAAATTCATATACAACACGTTCTGCCAATTTTAAATCGTATCCGTTGCCAGATAAATCTTTTATGTTTTTTGCTCCGCCTTTACCTTGTAAATCGTATGCACAAATAACACCCGTGCCACTGCTAACAAAATTTGTACTATCCGAAGTAACGTTACTTGTTCTATCAGTATTAAAAAACGTAACGTTTTTAATAACGTTATTAGGGTTTGCGAGATTATCACTACGCCTATAATCGTTACCTATAATAAAAGGCATAGTATTTTGCACTTGGCTGGTATTTAGATTTACGTTTAACCCCATAGAAGCATCATCTGCTTCTTCGTAAATTTGCGTTCCGTTTATCCAACAATATGCGTTTTTATTGGCTAAATCGACAACGATAATAACCTTTACGTCGCCCTTACCGCGAATATCAACAGCAGTTTTATCTGCATTTAAACCAAAAATTGCCTCGGAAACTTGATATGCTGGATTTTCGAAAATGGAACCACTAGCACCACCACCTGGGTGCCAATAAGAATAAAATATACGTGGTTTTCCGCCCGTGTGTATTTCAAAATCAAATTGGTCTGCTTGGTTGTTTCCACTGTAGTTGGATGCTATAACTTGCCTACCACTATCTTCAACAAGATTAACGGTTGCCTCAAAGGTAACTATTTTTTGGTTAGGAATCTTTACCGATTGATAATAAACCGAACTGCTAAAGCCAATTTCTTCTGCTTTCACGCTTTTTTGCATAGCAGAAAAAACGCCTAGTCCTATACTAAACGTGCAAATAATGCTAAGTAAATTAAAGTAATCTTCTTTTTCATAAAACCATCTCCATTAAAAATATTTAATGCCCTTCTTAGGTGCAAATTTTTAATAAAATAACGAAAGTTGCCAATTATATATTATTAATATATTATATTATACTACCACTAGACTATCAAAGTCAATACCCAATCTCAAAATAGGTATTTTTGCCATATAGTACCGCCCTAAAATAAAATATTTTTAAAT
>JAGAUH010000220.1 GCA_017620875.1 Clostridia bacterium | reverse complement strand
TTTTTTTATCACTTTATATTTTACGCTTTTATTATCGCTAAAATGTATAAACCTACAAAAAAAGTATTTTCAACTTTAAAAATTAGCTTAGGATTATAAAGCAACCTAACATTTATATATAAAGTAATTAAACGATAACCTTAATTTTATAACGTTAAAAAATATTAGCACGGAAAATATCCGTGCTAAAGTGGTTATACTTTTTTAGTTTCTATTTCTTCTACGATAGATTTAATAAAATTATCTAATGGCATTGAACCTAAGTCGCCTTGAACTCTGCTACGAACGGATACGGTATTTTCTTCTACTTCTTTATCGCCGATAATTAGCATATAAGGTACTTTTTCTAGTTGAGCATCTCTAATTTTTCTACCAATTTTTTCGTTTCTTGTATCGATTTCTGCCCTAACCTTATTATAATTAAATTTATCTAGCAAGTCTTTACAATAATTTAAACTTCTATCCGTTACAGGTAAAATTTTAACTTGTGTAGGAGCAAGCCAGGTTGGGAAAGCACCTGCATATTTTTCTATTAGCATAGCCATTGTTCTTTCGTAACAACCGATACTACTTCTGTGGATAACGAAAGGCGTTTTCTTTTCGCCATCGGCATCTACGTAAGTCATACCAAAACTTGTACCTGCGGCAAAGTCTAATTGGATAGTAATTAAAGTATCTTCTTTACCGAAAATATTTTTTGCTTGAACGTCTAGTTTAGGTCCGTAGAAAGCAGCCTCGTCGTCGGCTTCTACGTAGTCGATTTTTAGATTATCTAAAATTTGTTTCATAAGCGCTTCGGTTTCTTCCCAAGCCTTATCGTTGTCAATATACTTTTCTTTGTTAGATTTACCGCGTTTAGAGAAACGGAAAGAAACGTCGTTTTCCATACCTAAGCATTTTAAAATATAGTAACTTAAATCTACGCATCTCTTAAATTCGCCTTCTATTTGCTCTGGAGTACAAATAATGTGTCCATCGGAAAGAGTAAATTGTCTAACCCTTATTAATCCGTGCATTTCGCCACTTGCTTCTTTTCTAAATAAGGTAGCAGTTTCGGCATATCTAACAGGTAAATCTCTATAACTCTTTAGTCCGTTTTTATAAATTTGATATTGGAAAGGACAAGTCATTGGGCGAAGCGCCAAAATTTCTTGATCTTCTTCTGCATCTGGGTCGCCTAAAACGAACATTTTATCTCTATAATGATACCAATGTCCACTTATTTTATACAAATCGCTCTTTGCCATAAGCGGTGTTTTTGTTAGCATAAAACCACGCTTTTCTTCTTCGTCTTCTATAAAGCGTTGCATAACTTGAATAACCTTATATCCCTTTGGCATAAGTAGTGGCAAGCCTTGACCAATAACTTCTTCCGTCATAAACAAGCCAAGTTCTCTACCAAGCCTATTATGGTCTCTCTTTTTGGCTTCTTCTAACTGAATCAAATATTCTTCTAATTCTGCCTTTTTAGCAAAAGCAGTACCGTAAATACGAGTAAGCATTTTATTTTTTTCGTTACCACGCCAATATGCGCCCGTTAAAGAAAGAAGTTTAAACGCCTTTATCATACCGGTTTTTGGTAGGTGTGGTCCACGACATAAATCTACAAATCCGCCTTGTTTATAAAAAGAAATTTCGGCATCTTTAGGTAAATCTTCTATTAATTGAACTTTATAGTCTTCGCTATATTCTCTCATAAGGTCTAACGCCTTATCTCTAGGTAAAGTAAAACGCTCTATTCTTAAATTTGCCTTTATAATACGTCGCATTTCTTCTTCTATCTTGTCAAAATCTTCTTGAGTGATAGGGGTAACGAAATCTACGTCATAATAAAATCCCGTATCTATGGTAGGACCAATTGCTAGTTTGCAAGTTGGGTAAATAGTTTTTATTGCTTGCGCTAAAACGTGGCTACAAGTATGACGATAAACTTCTAGTCCTTCGGCATCTTTTAAAGTGATAATTTTTAACTCGTCCCCGTCGTTTACTATTGCAGAAGTATCTACTAGTTTTCCGTTAATTTTTGCGCACACTGCGTTTCTTGATAAATCTTCGCTGATAAGTTTTGCAACGTCGTACGCGTTTAAGCCTTGCTCTACTTGCATACTAGAGCCGTTTGCTAATTTAAT
>JAGAUH010000219.1 GCA_017620875.1 Clostridia bacterium | reverse complement strand
TAAATAGTCCTAAATTTATTAAAGTTGGCACGTTTAAAAGCCCTGTAGAATTTACTGACATAAGAGTATTACTACCCTTGTCACCATAAAGGTGGCTATCGGGTAGTTCTCCAATTCCAAAACTATCTAAAACAACTAAAAATACTCTTTTAAACATAAAGCACCAAAAATATAAAATTTAGTATAAATTAAAGGTTTTTAATAGGTTAAAATCCTACAAAAAAAAGCAAGTAAAAACTTGCTTTTTTAGTAATTATTTTCTTGCAACGCCTGTTTTATGAGCGGCATCGTAAACTGCTTTAGCAACTGTTTTACCAACTCTTTCGTCAAAGGCTCTTGGTAAAATGTAATCTTTATTTAATTCTTCGTCGCTAACTAGAGATGCTATTGCATAAGAAGCAGCAATTTTCATTTCTTCGTTAATGCAAGTTGCTCTAGCATCTAACGCTCCCCTAAAGATACCAGGGAATGCTAAAACGTTATTAATTTGGTTAGGGAAGTCACTTCTTCCGGTACCAACTACTGCAGCGCCTGCCGCAATTGCTTCGTCAGGCATAATTTCTGGAGTTGGGTTAGCCATTGGGAATAATATAGCGTCTTTAGCCATTGACTTAACCATATCTGCAGTTACGCAACCAGGAGCAGAAACGCCAATAAATACGTCTGCACCAACAAGCATTTCTTCTAGAGAGCCTGCTTTTTTATCTTTATTAGTAATTTTAGCAATTTCCATTTTTTCTGCGTTAAGACCTGCTCTACCTTCGTAAATAGCGCCGTTTCTGTCGCACATAACAACGTTTTCTAGTCCGTTAGCAATTAATAATTTAATAATAGCAATACCTGCAGCACCTGCTCCACTTGCTACAACTTTAATTTTATGTATATCTTTTCCTACAACCTTTAAAGCATTTACTAAGGCTGCCATACAAACGATTGCAGTACCGTGTTGGTCGTCGTGGAAAATTGGAATATCGCAAATTTCTTTTAATTTTCTTTCTATTTCGAAACATCTAGGCGCAGAAATATCTTCTAGGTTTACACCACCAAAACTTCCTGCAAGAAGTGATACTGTTTTAACAATTTCGTCCACGTCTTTACTTCTTATACACAAAGGAAAAGCATCTACGTCTCCAAAAGATTTAAATAATACGCATTTACCTTCCATAACAGGCATACCTGCTTCTGGACCGATATCTCCAAGTCCTAAAACGGCAGTTCCGTCTGTAATAACGGCAACGGTGTTCCATCTTCTAGTTAAGTCAAAAGATAAATCTACGTTATCTTTAATTTTTAAACATGGTTCAGCAACACCTGGGGTATATGCTAAAGATAAATCCATTTTGTCTTTTACAGGTACTCTAGAAACAACTTCTATCTTACCTTTTACGTCGTAGTGCAATTCTAATGATTTTTTTGCGTAATCCATAATTTTCTCCTTAAAAAATTTTTTACTAGTGATATTTTTTAGCGATTAGAAAGTATATAGTTTATATACTTTTGAGCGTTGCCAAAAAATATTTTATTAATCACTTTTACATTATACCCCATTTTAATTAAAATTTCTACTATTTTTGAAAAATTTTGATAATTATTTATATTTTTTATAAAATTTTTTGCTCCAAAAAAATCT
>JAGAUH010000218.1 GCA_017620875.1 Clostridia bacterium | reverse complement strand
TTTGCTCTATTTACTTGTTGTATGTTTTTAGAGAAATACGACTTTAAAAATTGGATGCCACAAGGCACGGTCGTAAAAGAAGAACCTACCGAGCAAGAACCAATTGTCAACACAACTGAAGGTGAGCAACCCACAAAAGAAATGACCGCTAAAGAAGCACTTAACTCTATGGGCTTTGTAAAGGCAATTAAAAAAGCGTTTAGCAGTAAAAAAATTGTTTTTTCGGTTATAGCAACTGCTCTACTTGGCGGAACTGCAATTTACTTTGCGTTTTTACTAAGAAAACTATTTTATATCTCCGACGATATTACCTTTGCAGAAGACTTTTATCGTGGGGACGACAACTACTCTTTTAAAGGTCAGTTTACCGTATCGGAAGGTGGTTATAACGTAATTGCTTGGATATTGCTTTTAGCCTTAATACTTTGTATAGCGGGCGTATTATTAGTAAAATACAAACTAATTACCATAAAAGTTTTATGTTGCATACTTGCGTTTTTTGCAGTTGGTCAAGTTTCTTTTTACTCGGCAAATATAGTTGGCGGAAGTAGAAACACTCACAACAATACCGAAACGATTTTTGCCGAACACGTAAACGCGTTAAAAAACGGCAATTACGATTTTGATTATTATAGAGTTAAAGATTACGGTTGGAACGATAACGGCACTTGGAAAGCCCACATGGGTAGCAACGTGCAACTAATTTACAATACTAAACAACTAAACGTATTTTCTTCTAACGTAGACCAAAGAGCATTTACAAGTTCCGACTACTTTAACTATACCGACTCTTTAAATTCGCCTGGTACAACCGCCGGTGAACCGCATAAAAAGACTATTTTAGGCGACGCGTTTTTAGGTTATAGATATTATTTTATGACGGACGCGCAAAGTTCTACCGACGCAAACGCTAGCCATATAGGTGCAGAAGTAAACCTAGAAGTATCTGACAAAACCGCCGATTGGGGCGCTAAATACGATAGTTACGGAATTTACGAAAACACTTATGCCCTTCCGTTATGTTTTTACACCATTAGCGATAAGCCACTAGAAATGAAAGGCGTAGATTATTTTGAAGATATGCAAGCGCTATTTGAGTTTGTTGGTGGACAAGGCGAACTATTTATTAATAGACCATTTAACCAAGTAGGCTCGGGCGAATTTAGTATAACAGATAGCACTATACAAATTATCCCTTATAAATCTATCGAGGGCGAATATTTCGTACATTTTGAGTTTGAAGACGATATTCCTATTATAGAAACTTACGGCGGAAACGACTTGCCTATTAGTTATAAAAGATACGGAAAATTAGGTTATACCACTCAACAATCTACTTCTAATTGGCAAACAATTACCATTAAGAGAATTGGAAAACTTGCCACAATGACGGATACCGAGTTAAAAGCATATTTAAACACTCACCTATCATTAAAAATTGTAGACCCTACAAAACTTGCAACACTAGCAGTAAACGCAAGACAACGCATTATTAGATTTACGGAAACTAAAGACGGCGTATCTTTTAGCATAGATTTACAAAAGCGTAGCATTAACCTAACGGGCGACCAACAAGTTTACGTATATCTAGCAAACAACTATTTAGATAACAGTTATTTAAAAGTAAACGGCAATAAAGTAAACCCAATAGACAACCCTACCGGATTAACGATTTTTGCCCTTGGCAACCAAAACAATTATTCCGTTAAAACGGGTTACGTTTCGCCTTATCCAATAATTGCTATAATAGTTTATATAATAGCATCCGCACTTGCAATTGGCTTAACCTTACTAAGAAGAAAAACTAAGTTTTTACAAAACGCAACGGTGCAAAACGTAGTTTATTATTCTGCAATTGCTTTAGCGGGAATAATTCTTGCATTTTTCTTTATTTATCCAACAACGCTAACCATAGATAAATTTTTATTTAAGGTAGATTTGTGGAAAATTATTGCGCATAAGTAATTTTTAAAGCATATTAAAAACGGCAACCTTTTGGGTTGCCGTTTTTTATCGTTATATATAAGTTTTTACATAAATTCGGAATTTGTTGCCAAACACACTTCTACAAAAATTTCGCCGTTGCAAACAATTTTGCCAGAAGTAAAGGTATCGTGATATTCGTAATAGTTACTTGACGTATTTTCTACGTTAAGAACTTCCGTTCCGTTTACCCTTATAATTGCTAGTGGGTTATAATATAAGTTTTGTGCAACAACCACTACAATATACTCTTGCCCCTTTTCTACTTGAGTAACGGCAACGCCGTCTACTAAAATGGTAACCGTAACTAAATCGTTACTCTTATCTACAACGTTATAACTATATCCGTATTTTTCTACTTGGCTAGAACTAGAACTTGCGCTACTAGAACTACCACTTTGACTAGAAGAACTACTATTTGATATTATTTCTTGACTACTCGAACTGCTAGACTGATTTTGGCTAGAAGAACTATTTGATATTATTTCTTGAGTACTAGAACTACTAGATTGACCTTGACTAGAAAAACTACTATTTGAACTTATCTCTTGTTTACTAGAACTACTAGTTTGAGTTTGACTAAAAGAACTACTGTTTGAACTTATTTCTTGTTTACTAGAACTGCTAGACTGAGTTTGACTAGAAGAACTACTACTTGGTGTTACTTCTTGCTTACTAGAACTGCTAGTTTGTGTTTGACTAGAAGAACTACTATTTGAAATTACTTCTTGACTACTAGAACTACTAGTTTGAATTTGACTAGAAGAACTACTATTTGAAATTATTTCTTGTTTACTAGAACTACTTGCTTGAGTTTGGCTAGAAGAACTACTACTTGGTGTTACTTCTTGCTTACTAGAACTACTAGTTTGAGTTTGGCTAGAAGAACTACTATTTGAACTTATTTCTTGCTTGCTAGAACTGCTAGTTTGTGTTTGACTAGAAGAACTATTTGAAATTACTTCTTGACTACTAGAACTACTAGTTTGTGTTTGACTAGAAGAACTACTATTTGAACTTATTTCTTGCTTACTAGAACTACTTGCTTGACTTTGGCTAGAAGAACTACTACTTGGTGTTACTTCTTGTTTACTAGAATTATTTGACTGCTCTATACTAGACGAAATAGAAGTAGTAGGATTATTGTCGTTATTATTTTTTTTCTTTTTACGGCAACCAACCAAGGCAAAAACCAGTATTATAGAAAAAATTAATATTAAATATTTTCTCACGTATCCTCCGCTTGTCTTTTAGAATATATACAACCACAATAGTTTTGCCTATACAAATTATGTTGGTTAGAAAGTTGTATACTTCTTAAAAACCCGTTATTTTTCTTAAAATTATTAACTAAATATTTTGTGTTTTCTAGCGTTATGGCTTGTCCAACGCTATTAATATATTGGCTATTTTTATGTGGACTAACCGACAAAGTAGAACAAAAATAATCAAAGCCAAAATTATTTGCATATTCCGCGGTTTTTTCTAGCCTAAGTTTTATGCAAAACTCACAGCGTTTTCCGCCTTCTTTTTCGTTAGCCAAGTCTTTTGCGCCGTCAAAAAAGTCTTTTACGTTATAATCGCCTTCTATAAAAGGGATAGATAAAATTTTTAAAAGTTTTATTTGTTCTGCTTTGCGTTTTTGGTACTCTTGCTCATCGGTGATATTAGGGTTATAATAAAAAACCGTAATGTCAAAATAATCTTTAAGCGCTTCTATACCAGCGGTAGAACAAGGCGCGCAACAAGAATGAAGCAACAATTTTGCGCCGTTTTTAAAATTTTTAGGCAAAGTAAACTGAACCATAAAACACCTTAAAAATTTAACGAAAAAGGGGTTGCCCCCTTAATCGAAGATAATCTA
>JAGAUH010000217.1 GCA_017620875.1 Clostridia bacterium | reverse complement strand
AGAACTATTCCCTTGTCACCAATTCGTTGGTAAACCAGAGTTTAGCATTGGAAACGTTTTCGACGGTATTTTGCACCCGGAAGTACAAGATAAATTTCGCAGTTGCAACGCTTATTCTAGACAAGAATGTAAAACTTGTTGGGCTAAAATGTACTGCTCCGGCGGTTGCGCGGCAAACTCTTTTAACTCTACGGGCGACGTAAACGGAGTTTATAAATATGGTTGCGAACTATTTAAAAAGAGAATTGAGTGCGCCATTATGATAAAGGTTGCAAATTTAGATGAAAACACCGATAATTGATTTTATAAAAAAATACAATGCAAAAAAGCCTATAAGGTTACATATGCCGGGGCATAAAGGCAAGGGGTTTTTAGGCAAGTTTGATATTACCGAAATAAACGGAGCAGACGTTTTATATTCGCCAAGCGGTATAATTTTGCAAAGCGAAAATAACGCAACTAGCCTATTTAACACCGCCCATACCTTTTACTCTTGCGAGGGCTCTACCCTTTGCATAAAGGCTATGTTACACCTAGTTACTAAGGGTGTAAAAGATCCCGTTATTATAGCAACGAGAAACTCTCATATAGCGTTTTTAAACGCTTGCGTTTTACTTGGTATAAAAGTAGTTTGGCTATACGGACAAAGGGATACTCTATGCTCTATAAAATTCGATTTACAAGAGTTAGAAACCGCCCTTTTAACAAACCCTAACGCTTGTGGCGTATACCTAACTTCGCCGGACTATTTAGGCTATATTTCCCCTATTAAAGAAATATCTAAAATATGCAAAAACAAACATATAAGCCTACTTGTAGACAACGCGCACGCTAGTTATTCGGCTTTTTTAAAGGATAATTTTCACCCAATTAGTTTAGGTGCGGACTTGGTTTGCGACTCGGCTCACAAAACCCTACCAACCCTAACGGGCGGTGCTTATTTACACGTTAGTAAGACTTGCCCTACAAACCTTTTAGACAACGCAAGAAACGCTTTAAAACTATTTGCAAGCACTTCCCCTAGTTATTTAATTTTACAATCTTTAGACTATACTAACTTATATTTAAAAAACAACTTAGACAAGTTTAACGTTTTAGCCGATAAAATAACTAAACTAAAATTAGAACTGTTTAACAACGGATATAATATTATTAGTGGCGAGCCTTTTAAAATTGTAATTAATATTTCTGACTATGGATACACTAAAAACGAGTTTTACACCCATTTACAAAAATTTAAAATAGAACCCGAAATGATAGAAAACGATTATTCGGTATTTATGTTTTCTACAAATAATACAAATAAAGACTTAAAAACTTTAAAAAAGGCGTTGCTAACCTTACCTAAAAAGACAAAAATAGAGAAACAACAATTAAATTTTGTAAGAACAAAACAAGTTTTATCTATAAGAACGGCTTGTTTAAAAGACAGTAGAGAAATTTTAGTAGATAATGCAGAAGGTAGCATTTGTAGTCAAAGCATAGTTACTTGCCCACCCGCAATACCAATTATTATTAGTGGCGAACTTGTTACCAAAGAAATAATAGAACTATTAAAATATTACGACGTTAAAACTATACAAGTTGTTAAAAATTAACCCTTTAAAAGTAAATATTCTTTAAGAAAAAACGGATTGCAAAATGCAATCCGTTTTAATTTATTTTATAAATTTTAGCAATATTAAAATTTAAGATTTTTTATTGCTTTTACTAGATTATCACCATATATTTTACCACCTAGCGCGTTAGGGTGTAGTTTATCTAAAAACATTTCTTCTACCCTAGGCACAAGTGTAAACCCGTCTACTATTTTTACTTGCTTATATTCGCTAATTATTTCCTTAATTTTTAAGTTTGTTTTAAACAAGTTTAAAGTATCTTCTAAAGCCAAATCCCCACGCCAAATAGGAAGTATTGCAAGGGTTGGAACGTTAGGATAAAGTTTAGTTAAATTATCATAAAACTTTTTAACCCTTTCAAAATAGTCAGCACTCCTAAATTGGTTTGTACCAAGAGAAATTATTATTTTTTCCGGGTAATACTCGTCCATTTTTTGCACGAATTCTTCGTCGTACCAATATCCACCGATACCTTGGTTTAACACTTCGTATTTTAAAGCCATATTAGCAACCCTTTGATAGCAAAAACTTGTTAATTCCGAGCCGTAACCTTGCGTTATACTATCCCCAAACCATAGCACGGGGGTACGCTTTTTTACGCTTTTATACTTTCCTGCAATTTCTAAATTTTTAATATTAACTTCGCTGTCAATTGGAAAATATATCTCTACAAGATTTTTTTCGCCTACGAGCATAAACTCTAAATTATCTTTACTTGCTAAATCTTGAGTTTTAAAAACAAAGGTTAAAACCCCGTTTACGTATACGTCGATACTATCGTTAGAGTGGCAAACGGGTATACGATAGTTAAACCTAACGAATTTTGCATTAGTAACAAACTCTAAAGTAACCCCGCTAGATAGAGACGTCCTTTCGTATAAAAACGCGTCTCTTTTAGTCCTTAATAGTTCTTCTTGTCCTTTAGAAAAACGATAAAAACCAGTGTAGCCTTTATCTAATTTTTCCACCCTTAACGCGCCGTGTACTAATTTTGCTATGCTATTATGTCCCAATTTCATACTTCACCTTAATCCGCAGGCACTATAAAATTAAGTGCCTTGTGTAAACATTTTATATTAAATTCTGTACCAGATAACATTTCGCCATCTAAACTAAGTTCTATTTCTTTTTGGCTTACAACTTTAATTTCCGCCGTCCTTTTATACGTTAAAATACCATTTAAAGCAGGATGATTTATATGTTCGCCCCTTTCGTACGGTTTTAAGATTTTTAAAAACTTAAATAAAGATACCGGTTTAAAATAAGAAAATTCCATTAAGCCGTCGTCCATAACGGATAGTGGTGCGCAAAGGTATTTACCACCACAATATTTTCCGTTAGAAAAGTTTGCCATTAGCATTTTTTCGCCACCGACTTTTTCGCCGTCTGCATAAACGTCTATTTTGTTTTTCATTGCGGTAAATATAGCGGTAAACACACCCCTGCCATAAGGATTTTTTCCGCCCTTATCTTTTACTTTATTTGCAACTGAGCCAACTTTCGCATCGAACCCAACGTTTATTACGTTTACAGAATAGCTATCGTTTACTTGCATAACGTCTATTTGAGTTTTTTCGCCTGCAAATAACTTATCTAAACTTAAAAAATCTTTATTAGGGAAACACTTTATAAAGTCGTTACCACTACCGTAAGATAACACTGCAAAATATTTATTTTTTTCGCCAACTAGTCCGCTAATTACTTCGTTAATAGTTCCGTCTCCACCGCAAGCAACAAAGCAAGTTTCTTCTTCTGGATTTTCTTTACAATAGTTTTTAATAAAGGTAGTTGCTTCTTTTTTGCCAATCGTTAAATGTAAAGCATATTCTACCTTATCTTTATACTGCTCTAAAAACTCGTTTTCTTTTTCAGCAGACCTATTTCCCGCGTGATTATTTAAAATAAAAATGTATTTCATACCCGTTCTATCGGCTTATACACCGACTTTTTCTCCTTTGTAGAATTTTGTTTAACCACAAAGCAATATGTCCTTGCCTGTAGTTAAAAAATATTTGGTAGATATTTGCTTTTTAAATTTAAACTAAACTTTTTTAGCATTTTGCGTTTAAAACAAATAATACCCTACTTATAATTTTAACATATTATTTACTCTTTTTCAATAGATATTATAAAAAAATAGGGAGCCATAAGCTCCCTAAATATTATTTTTTTCTTATAATTTAATAACCGCAACTATTTAGTAGCCAATAAGCGTCGTCTAAAAGTTGATAATCGTATTTAATAACGTCTTTACTTTCTTCCGATTTACCATCTCTTTGAGCAACCATTTTTCTAAACTCTACAAGCCCGTTAAAAGTAGTTAAGTTTCCGTGCCTACGAAGATCGTAATTTTTACCATTTGTAAATCTTTCACCGTTAAAGTCTGTTAAAATTTGCTCTTTGGTAGATGGAATAAAACCCCTACTAATCATAAAAGAATTCCATCTTTCGTGCTCGTGTCTAGCAAGCATACCCCTAACGCTCGTTGGTGATTTTAAGTCGTAATGCAAAATTGGTTTACCTAGCACTGATTTACCCGTTTTTTTAATTTCTTTTTTAGGATCGTAAATTTCTAAATATTCGCTTTCCGAAAGAACAACACTTTCACCTTCGTAACCGCTTTTAACGTAGTCTAAACCAATAAGATTTAATTTGCTCCTTATAGATAAACAAGCAAACAAACTAGAATCTCTTTCTAGCAAACCTTTTTGCTTATGCCAACTCTCGTTAGCGTTAGCAATTACGGTATCCATTTGTTCTTGAGATAGGTCTGTTCCGTTGTTAGAAGAAACTTCGTATTCTAAATCGTAAATAAAGTTACGATAGTATGCCATTTCGTTTATTTCGCTAAGTAAAATATTGTCTAAATTGTAAACGACGGTTTTGTCGTATCCAAACAAATAATAACCTTCTTTTCTTTCATTTTTAGGTTTTTCTTTTCTACTACGTTTAAAGATAGAAGTTAAACCTTTTAAATCTTGCTCGTACTCTAAAGTGTAATTGTTAGCCTTTGCAAAAACCTCGAAATCTAAGCCCCACTCGTCTCTTTTTTCCACCAACTTTTGCGCCATATCGATATTTTCTAAATCTTTACCAAAAGCGATTATTACAAAGTTTTTATCGGCTTTTCCACCACTGAAAATCTCTTTTAATTTTAAATAAAAACCCCTTTCGTTAATATCTACGCTTAGCCTTTCTACGTTAGCAGGAACGGACGGAAGTTCTAAATAGTCGCTAGGATTATCACAACTAAACTCGTGCTCGAACCTAAAATAAGAGTGATTT
>JAGAUH010000216.1 GCA_017620875.1 Clostridia bacterium | reverse complement strand
ATTTTTAAACCGCCTTTATATACCTTTTGCCATAACGCTTGCACCGTTGTATCTTGATATACTAGGCTATCCCAATTATACTCGACGCCTTTACTATACCAACCAAGGAAAATATTTTCGCCAAAAGTAGGATTGCTAGGTTTTGTATATTTAGTACCATTTTCTATTTGCTCTTGAACGATAGCGTTTCCGTTATTGTAAATTATGGTAAAGGTTGCATAATCTTTAGGTGCTTGCTCGCTAGCGTTTTCCGTCCAAAGCGCTTGCACAGTTATATCTTGACTAACAACGCTATCCCAATTATACTCTAAACCATTGCAATACCAACCTTTAAAGTATCTATCGGTTTTAGTTGGATTTGCAGGTTTTAAGGCCTTGTCGCCAACGGCAACTTGCATTGTAGAATTATCTTGTCCGTTATTATATACCAAAGTAACCGTTGCGTAATTAGTTTGAGTATCGTTGTATATTGCACCGCCTTGATTGTTTGCATTTTTCATTCCGCTACAAGCCGTAGCCGATAAAAGCATAACTAAAGTTAAAATAAATATTATTAATTTAGATTTCATATTGGCTATCCCCCTTTCTCTTTTTTACAGAAATTAAACAGCCAACCACAAGCATAGAGCCTGCGCCTATTCCACTTGCCATTTTTACGGTAGAAACGGCTTGGCTAGATTGGTTACTATCTAAAAGCGGTTCTGCGCTTTCCGTAGCAAGCCCAACCGAAGGGTTGTTTGCATCTGCAAAACTAAAAGTATACTGACTTTGCTCGTTATAGCAAGCGTCGTATTCCGGACTATAATAGCATAGCGACATAGTCTTTTTGGCTTCGTTTACTTTTACTAATAAAACGGTATTCATAGCGCTAGTAAACATTGCGCCTTGTACGTCTATTAAAAATTCGTTTACAACGTTTCCGTTTACGCCAACGTCTTGCCTTTGAACTATAAAGTCGGAACATTGGTGACCGGAGAATACCATACAAATATTTGCGTGTTTGCTAATTACCCTTTCCCACATATCTTGAGCAGATAAAGCGCCTAAACCATAAGTAATATTTATGCACGGACTATGCACGTCCGTTCTATTTTGTCTTCTTCCGTTTGGATTTACGTAAGAGTGAGTGTTTATAATTACCCTTGATTTAGGGTTTTCGCTAACGATACGGTCTACCCAATTCATAACGTTGTATCTAGGTCCGTATTCTAGGTTAAATACCATCCACTCTACTTCGCCTATTTTATATTTAACGTAGTAGTTATCTAGTTTACCTTCTTCAAAAGCACCGCCAAAGTTATCCATACTAGAATAATGTTCGTATGGTAAATATTTATGGAACATAGTTACGTTTCTGTTATTTCTTGCCCAGTTATCGTAATCGTGGTTACCTAAAATAAAACTATAAGGAACTTTGCCATCTAACATATAATAGCACTCTTGAACTATTTGCCACTCTTTTTCGGTTTGTGCTTTTTGCGATTCATTGTCGTACATATGCTCTACCATATCGCCAAGATACATTACGAACTGAGTATTTAACTCTTGCTTGCTATCTACTATCCATTGGCTTTGTTGCCTAAAGTTATCCGGTTTATGATAACTCATTGCTTGTTGGTCTGGCACTACTATAAAAGTATAATCGAAATCGGTAACTTCTTCTACGGGAACGTATTTATCAAAAGTAATTCTTTCACAATCGTTTCCTATAATAGAAGAATCTTTTACAACTTTTTCTACCGCCCACGTATCGCCGAAATACCAGTTACCCATAAGCCCGTTTGCTTGACTAGTAACCTTTACTTGCTTATTCATATCTTGAGCAATAGTTTCATTAGAAAGAGTTTCACTATAAATAGACACTTGTCTAATTTCGCCGTAAAATGGTTGTTTAGTAGTTTCGTCAAACTTGTTTTTATACCAGTTGTTCCAGTTAGAACCAACACAATAACGCATATCGGTACTTACACTTTCTGGCAAAGCAACGTTTACTGTTTCCGCCACCGCGCCGTTTACTAAATAAGTTAAAGTACTATTTACTTTATCTCTAACGATAGCAACGTGAGTCCAAGTATCGTTTCTTAAATCTACCGTTTCAAAAGTTTTAACGTATGCTCCGTTATTCCAATATAAGTGGAACTTACCATTTCTACCAACGCCTAAATCTACACAACCAGAGTGTCCGTAAGGCACGTTAAAATAGTTTCCAAATATAACGCCCCCAACAACCCCGTCTGCTAGTTTAGGTAGTTTTATCCACGCCTCAAAGGTGTTTATGGTTTTATCTACGTAATTTTCAGTTTGATAAACGTATCTATCCGCCGTTATAGAATATCTTTTTTCGCCGTTTTCTAAGGTATAAGCGCTAACCTTGCTAGAACCAACGTTTCCGCCGATAAAAGCAAAAACTAGCAAAAATACCAAAAGTAAAGATAATATATTTTTTCTTTTACTCATAATATCCTCCTTTATCAACCGTTAATAGCAGGTGTAAAAGTTACGTTAGAAATAGTATTACCTGCTAAACTACTTCTTACGCCAACGCCACTGCCCGTAAGTTTACCTACGTTATCGCCGGTGTAAGTGGTAATAAGTTCGTCGTCTACGTAAACCGAAATACTAGTTTCGCAAAACTCTACCTTTAAATTAAAGGTTAACGTGTCTACTCTGCCACCGTCGTTCCAAGCGTTATATTTTGTATTCCAATTTGTTAAAGTTGTCTTTTGTATATACGCCAACGACAAATAAGTGCCGTCTACTTTTGCTAATTGGAAATTTGCTCCGCTATTAATATTTAGGTTTAGATAATAATAACTACAACCGCTTTCGTATGGTTTATCTACGCTACTAGGTACGGTTGCGTTAAATAAAATACCTAAAGAAGTGGTGGTTTTTTCGCCAATGGTAAAATCCACCGAATAAGTACCTATCGTACCTGCGTTAGCGTTAGTTAACATAATGCCTTTGCCAACGCTAGTATAACTAGTTCCGTCTAAACTAGGCGACCAATTATAAGTCCAAGGTGTAAAGGATATATCCTTAACGACGTTATCGGCTTTATTAGTTCTAAATCCAACGCTCTTTCCTGTAATCGTACCTAACTTATCTCCCTCGTAAGTGTAAAGTAAATCGCCGTCTATATATAGTCTAATATAAGTTGGCATAAACTCTACTTTCATTTCAAAAATTAAGTTAGTGGTTTTTCCGCCGTTGTTCCAAGCGTTCCACTTGGTTTGCCAAGCAGTTGGACCATTTGCCAAAAGAACGGTTTTTATAGCGCTATAAGCAGTTGATACTTGCGCAAGTTGGAAACCGCCGTTTTGTGGATTTAAATGCATATACCAATAACTAGAACCTGTTGTATGGTCGTAAGGTTTATCTACGTCGGCAATGCTTGCGTTCCAAATAATACCAACGCCCGTAGTCGTGTTATTTGCAACCGTTAGACTTGCCGAATAAGTGCCGTAAGTTGCACCTAATTTATCTATGGTTGGAGCAATACCAACGCCCGTAGAAGTATAAGTTTTATCCGTTTCGTTATAACTCCAAGCATAACTATCCGCATAATTTAACTCTTTATATTCTGCGTTTACCACTTGGTTGCCGGCAGTGTTGGTTCTCATACCAACTTGAGTTCCGGTAAGCGAACCAATAAGTTCACCTGTATAAGTTAATAATAAATCTCCGTCTACGTAAAGGTTTATAGAACTAGAATCGTATACAACTTTAAATTCTACTTCTAAAGTTCCGCCGTTTAACTTATAAGCGCTCCACTTGGTTTGCCAAGCAGTTGGGGTATTCGCTAAATTAACTCCCCCTGCAACGACGTAATCCGTTAGAACTTGTGCTAGTTGGAATCCGCCGTTTGTAGGATTTAAGTGCATATACCAATAACTAGAACCCGTTGTATGATCGTATGGATTATCTACGTCGGCAATGGTTGCGTTCCAAATGATACCAATAGCGGTGGTAGAAGTATTATTTATTTTTAAAGTTGCTTTATACTCGCCTCTTAATCCACCTTTTACGTCTTCTACGGCTCTAACGCCCGCCCCGTTAGAAGTGTAAACTTTATTTATATTGTCATAAGACCACAAGTTTTTTGCAGGATAATCGTACATAGCGTAAAACGCCATAGATTTACTAGGCATTGTAAAACTACCCGTAACTTGCTCGGTTATAGCCTCGTTCCACCAGCCGATAAACGGAACTACTTTCCCCTCAAACGTAACTTCTGGCACTAGCCAATCGGCAACGTTTACCGTGTTACCCACCACGTACTTTCTTACGGTATATTCCGTTTCGTTTTTGTATAACCTTATATCACGCACGTTAAAAGGCGGTTGCGAACTAATTGGTTCTTTACTAGAAGAACTGCTAGAACTTGTAGTTGGTGGTAACGGCGCAGGCTCTTTCCACATTGCTTCTATAATTAAATCTTGTGTAGCAACGCTATTAAAATCAAAAACTTCGCCACCGCAATACCAACCTATAAAAATTTTATTTAAATAAGTAAAATTAGTTGGTTCGTAACTTGCTAAATTAGAATTTTCTTGCACTTGGTAAACCAAATCTTGACTGCCGTTATTTAGTTTTATGGTTATTGTTACCATTTTAGCGCTACTAACAGAAGTGCTAGGCGAAGAACTAGACTCTACAAAACTAGACTCGCTACTAGAGTTAGAACTTGGTTTAATTTCTTCTATGCTAGAAGAATTATTTAAACTAGAATCGCTTTGTCCACCTTGACTTAAACTACTTTGGCTAGACGTTGCCCCTAAACTTGCGCTAGAAGATTGCTCTGGTTGACTATTTCTTTGTGTTCCTTGACAACCAAACACCCCTATCGTTAAAGTAAGGCAAGCAATTATGCTTAAAATAATAGTTAAAATTTTTCTATTCATAAAAACTTTATCCTCCTAATATAAATTTTAACATTTTTTATTATATAAAAACAAGTACTTTTTTGAAATTTTCTATTTTTGGTTTAATTTACAATAAATATTAAAATTTATATTGACAATAAGTCGTTTTTTTATTACAATTTTTTATGGAGAACAATATGAAAAAAGACCAAAAAAGATTAAACACGCTAAACTTATACGATAAAGAAAAAGAACTTGCAGACGTTTGTTCTGCCCTATCGGTAAAAACCCGTAGAGAAATTATAAAATTAATAAACCAAAGTCCGCTAACCATAAACGAAATTGCTTGGAAACTAAATATTCCCGTTTCTACTGCGTCTTTTCATACAAAGGTATTAGTTAAAGCGGGGCTACTTATGGTTTCTTCTACCGAAAAAAAGGTTACCAACCAAAAAACTATTAGTTTAGGAAACTATTTTTACACAATGAACCTTGGCGACACGAGGGTAAAAGCAAAAATAGAGCCACAAAAACACACCAATACTATAAATATACCAATAGGCTCTTATTCGGATTTTTACGTAGAATCCCCTTGCGGTATCAACACCCCGCAAGGCATACTTTTAATATCTGACACGCCTGCCGTATTTTCTAGCCCAGAAAGATTTAACGCCGGTTCTATTTGGCTAAAAAGGGGCTATTTAAAATACGATATACCTCTACTAGATTTTAGTGGTTCTAAAACCACCGCTATTAGATACGACGATAAAAGCAAAATAATAAGCCTATCTTTTACCTTAGAACTTTGCGCCGAAACAATAAACTACGACCATAATTGCAAGTCTTTATTAACCTTTAGCGTAAACGAAAAATCCGCTTGCCAAATAAAATTAAACGGCGACTTTGGCGAAAGGCGTGGCAAACTTAACCCTAGTTGGTTACAAGACAACTTAACCCAATACGGCTTGCTTTACAACGTAGATATTAGGCTAGACGGAACTTATTTAAATGAGAAAAAAGTTTCCGAATTATGCGTTAAAGATTTAGATTTAACAAAAAAAGATATTTTAACTTTTAAACTAGAAGTTACACCCGACACAAAACGCAAAGGCGGAATTAATCTTTTTGGCAAAACCTTTGGCGACTACCCACAAGACGTAGTTTTAAACGTAACCTATTTAAAATAATACCAAGTGGAAACAATTGATTTACAAATCCCAAAACAAAACTTTATAACTATCGTATCGATATTAAAAAAAATTTACACGCCCTATTATTTTAAACAAATCAAATTTGTCCACGTTATCATTTTAAGCAAGTGTAAAGAGCGTAATAATCTATATATTAAAATTTAACACCATACCCACGTTATCGTTGTGAGCAAATTTTATTTGCGTGAGAATTTAAAATAGCACAAAAACCGCCCTATATGGCGGTTTTTACTTGTTTTAACACAAAACTTTTATTGCTTATTTTTTATGCAAAATCCATACTTGTGCGTGGTTGCTTAATAAAACCAAACTTATTATACTCCTATAAAAACAAACTCAAGCAAGCAGTTTACACTTACTCTAATTTGCACTCTTTATTATTAAAAACAACTCGTCTTTTGTCTTTAATTTACTTATTAAAATATCGTACGTTATTTCACCATTGACATTTTGCAACTTTTTAGGTATAATAAAAAGGATAAATTTTATAGGAAGGTTTTTACAAATGAATTATTACGAATTTACTATGTTTGTAATATACTTTTTAGCCATGCTAGCAATTGGTCTATGGTTTTTCTTTAAGAGTAAAGATAAAAGCGAAAAAGACTACTTTTTAGGTGGAAAAAGTATGAACGGCTTAGTTAGTGCCCTATCTGCAGGAGCATCCGATATGAGTAGTTGGGTACTTATGGGCTTACCTGGAGCAATTTGCCTTGCAGGTTTAGGTGAAGTTTGGATTTCTATAGGACTAATTATAGGAACTATTCTTTCTTGGATATTTATTGCGCCTAAACTAAGAAAATACGCAATTAAAGCAAACGACTCTATTACCATACCGGAGTTTTTCTCTAACAGATTTTTAGTAAAAGGCAACTTGCTAAGGGTTTCTTGCGCGGTTATTTTCGTGGTGGGATATTGCGTTTACGCAGCGTCTAGCATTGTTGCTTGCGGTAAAGTTTTAAACGTTATTACAAGCCTACCAGAAACCCCTGCTATGATTATTGCGGCAATTATTATCGTTGCGTATACTATGCTTGGCGGATTTAAAGCAGTTTGTTGGACGGACTTTATTCAAGGTATGATTATGCTTTTTGCGCTTATGACT
>JAGAUH010000215.1 GCA_017620875.1 Clostridia bacterium | reverse complement strand
TTCTTGAACTACTTCTATAGTAGTAGGTTCTTCTTTAACGACAACTTCTTCTACCACTTCTATAATAGGTTCTTCTACTACTTCTACCTTAGGCTCTTTTACCTTTTTAATTGATTTTGGAGTTTCTTCTACCTTAACTTCTTCTGGCTCTAAAGGTGCGTTTGCCTTGTTAGTTATATCTTTTTGCAGTTTATCTAACGCTTTGTTTAAAGATATAATTGCACGCTTAAAAGAAGAAACTTCTTTTATGGTTTCTTCTAACTTTTTACTATTTAATAATTCTGATAGTTCTTTCATAAAGTTTTTATTATCAGCCATTAGTTACCTCCTTAGGTATCAACGTAAAGTTTTGGTCTAAATTGTTTTTTATCGCGTTTGCCAAACTTTGGTTTTTTAATGCAACCACTTTTATCTCTTTACCTAATAGTTCTGATAGGGTTTTACATAAAAGCAAATCGCATTTAAAATGCTCGGCAATTTTTTTTACTTTTTTTAAAGTGTTTTCCCCTAAACTAATATCTACTATAATAAGAAAAACACCCTTTTTTGTTTTTTCTAGGTTGTTATAACCTATAACTAGGTCGCCTGCCTTTTGGCAAAAACCTAAATAAGATTTTATCTTACTCAATTAAAATTTAACTCCTTGGCTAAGTTTTGATAAACTTCTTGCGGAACGTCCATTTTAAACGCTTTATTTAGCATTTTGCTCGCAATAAGTTTTTTTACACACTCCTCGCATTTGCAAACGTAAGCACCCCTACCAGACTTTTTACCCGTTAAATCTAAACTAATTTCGCCATCTTTAGACCTAACTATTCTTACAAGTTCTCTTTTAAGGGTTTCGTTTTTGCAAACGATACAAGTTCTTTGAGGAAGTTTAATCATTATTCTTCTCCATCTTCGTCATAATCTTCGTATTCGCCACTAGCCTTGGCAACGCTCTCGCTCTTAATGTCTATCTTCCAACCGGTAAGTCTAACTGCAAGCCTTGCGTTTTGTCCGTTTTTACCAATCGCTAAAGAAAGTTTATCGTCTGGTACAACGACTTTTGCAACGTTTTCGCCTTCGTTAGCGGAAACCTTTAATACCTTTGCAGGTGATAGTGCTTTTGCAATATATTCTAGTGGATCTTCGCTCCAAACGATAATATCTATTTTTTCGCCCCTTAATTCTTCTACGATAGCGTTTACTCTAGCGCCCTTTGGACCTACGCAAGCACCAACGGGATCTATACTCTTGTCGGCAGAATAGATAGCGATTTTAGTTCTTTGACCAGGCTCTCTTGCGATAGACTTAATTTCTACTAAACCAGACTTAATTTCTGGTACTTCGTTTTCGAATAGTCTTCTTACAAGTCCCGTAGAAGTTCTTGAAACTAAAACTTGCGCGCTTAAACCGTCGTTTCTAACCTTTTTAACGTAAACTTTAATTTTGTCGTTAAGGTTATACTTTTCGGTAGGCACTTGGTCTTGCGGTAACATAATACCGCCTATTTGACCGCTACCAATTTCTACGTAAACGTTTTTGTTTTCTATTTTACGGATAATGCAAGTTTGCATTGCGTTTTGCTTGTCTTCGAACTCGTTTACGATATTATCTCTTTCTGCTTCTCTAAGTTTTTGTCTTATAACTTGGATAGCAGTACCGCTACTAATTCTATCAAATTCGTCTTTAGGCAATATTTCTTCTAGTTCTAAGTAGTCGCCGACTTTAATAGATTTTTTGTGAGTTTTTGCTTCTATTAAAGAAATTTCTTTATCTGGGTTTACAACTTCTTCTACAACCAACTTAACAACTAAAAATTTAATATTTTGGGTTTCTTTATTAAGTTTTAATTTTACGTCGAACGCATCTCCCCTTAACCTTTTGTAACCGTTAGAAAGTGCAATTTCGATACTTTCTATTAAAGACGCTTCGTCTATACCCTTGCTTTCTACAACTTCTGCTAGTGCATCAAAAAACTCTTTGTTTTTCATTTTATTGCTCCTTTAGTCAAATTTAATAGCCTTGTTTATTTTTGCTATCATATTGTGGGTTAGTTTTAACTCTTGCCCATTTGTTTCTAAAATAATATAATTTTCGGTATACTCTTTAAGTATTCCCTCGAAAAACTTTTGACCTTTTAGCGGTGCAAAAAGTTTAACTTCTACTTCTTTTTCGAGATTTTTTAAAAAATCTCTTGGTGTTTTAAACGGTCTATCAAGCCCCGGACTAGATACATTTAAGGTATAAGCGGCGCCGTTAGATACGTCCGCATCGTCTAAAAGTGGATCTATCGCGTTGTGAAACGCTTCTAGCGTGTCTAAATCTATACCGCCTTCCATATCTTTATCTATATAAAAAGTTAAAGTTGGATTTTTGGATATTTTAGGCTCTACTTCTACAATTTCTACCCCTAAAAGTTCTACCGCGCTAGAAACTGCGTTTAAAATTTCTTGTGTGGATTTAAATTTCATTTTACTCCTATAAAACTTTGAGAGTGACCGCAAAAGTCACTCTCAATATACTTTAGTATATTTAAGTCTTAATTATTTTACCACATATATTTTAATTTGGCAAGCATTTTTTCAACTTTATTATTTCTAAAAACATTTTTGCCGTTGCGTGAGCGTCGCTCATGGCTCTATGGTGCAAAAATTGTATGCCAAAATGCTCGCAAATGGTGTTTAGTTTGTAGTTTTTTAACCCTAATACGTTTTTGCGGGCAATTTCCATTGTGTCTAAATAGTTGTTTTCTACGTAATAGCCTTCTCTCTCGGCGGATTTTTTAATAAAACTAACGTCGAAGTTGGCGTTGTGAGCAATTAAAGTAGCCCCGTCTATATATTTATAAAAATCCCCAACCACTTCGGAAAAAGTAGGTTTATCGGCAACCATTTCGTCGTTAATTCCCGTAAGCGCTTGTATGTCTTTTGGGATTGGTTTTAAAGGGTTTATAAGGGTAGAAAATCCATATACTATTTTTCCGTCTACAATTTTTACGGCGCCAATTTCCGTTATCCTGTCGTTTACGTTATCTAGTCCCGTAGTTTCTATATCAAACACTACGAAGGTATGCCCTATTAAACACCCTGGCACGTAATCCACTTCGGTAAACATATCTAATTGAGTAACGTCTTCTACTTCGCAAGGGAAGATTTTTTTGTATTTTCCCGGTACGGGTTTACCTGCTCTACGCTCTGGTACGAAATCTTCTGGAAAGGTACATAGTCCTATATTTTTTATAGAAAAATCCGGATAGCCGTTAAACTCTCCCATTTCGCCTTTAAAAATAACGCCTTCGTTTTCTTTTAAAAGTTTAATTGCTTGCACTTTTTTATCTTTGGCAAAAAATTTACCCGTTAGCCTTGCGATTTTATCGGTAAAATCTATTAAAAACATAGTTTTACCCGTTTTAGTTTGCATTTCTCTAATGCCCGTAATTATTCCGCAAACGTAAACTTCTCCCCTAGTGGCAAGCGCATCGGCAATGTATACAGCCGTGTCGGTTTTATCGTAAGAGATATAACTATTAACGTCTTTTACGGTTATGGTACGCATTGGCGCGGTAAAAAAGTCGCTAGCGTCGGCTTCTTCTAAGTCGTCTACGTACTCGGTTTCTGCCTTATCCTTAATTTCTATAACAAAATCTTCGCAAAATTCGTTAGAAAGATACTCTATAAGTTGATTAGACACCCTGTTAGAAGTATATAAAGTTTGTTGGCTAGGTTGCAACCTAACGGTTATTTTTACGGTATCTTGGCGTTGAGAAACAAAGATATCTTCTTGCTTTATAGTTAGATACAAGTAAGACACCGACAACTTGTTAAATAAAACGCTTTTTACAAGTTCTTCGTCGGCTTTAACTTTTTTGGTTATAACCTTAACGTCTTTAAAGTTGCTAGGCATATAACTAGCCAAAGTTTTTTGTATATCTAATATAACGCTATCCGCTAGTGGAATATTAGTTATTATTGTAAAAACCAAGTGTGGCGGATTAGTAAAAAGTTCTACGTGTTGTATTTTTATTTTTGCGGTACTTTCGTCTATCGCCCTAATGGATTTTAAAATTTCGGTATATTTATAATTATTTAGCAATTTCGTTTATTTCCTTTAAAAATTCTTGTATAGCATCTTGTTCTGGTAGAGTTTTATAAACTACACCCTTTTTAAAAATAACACATTTTCCTTGACCGCCCGCAATACCAATATCGCAGTCTGCCGCTTCTCCAGGTCCGTTTACCACGCAACCCATAACGGCTATTTTTATAGGTTTTGTAACGGATATGGTTTTTTGATATATTAGTTCCGCTAAACTTTGCATATCGTAGGCGGTTCTGCCACAAGTTGGGCAAGAAATAATTTCGGCGTAGTTTTTATCTATACCAACCGCCCTTAAAATCTTTTTTGCGGCGTAAATTTCTTCTACGGGATCGGCGGTTAAACTAACCCTAATGGTGTCGCCAATTCCGTCGGCTAACAAAGAGCCTATACCTATTGCGCTTTTTACTATCCCCATTTCTTTAGTGCCGGCTTCGGTTACGCCTAAATGTAGTGGATAATCGGTTTTTTCCGCAAGATATCTATAAGTTTTTATAGTTAGTGGCACGGAAGAAGTTTTTGCAGAAATAACTATATCTTCTACGCCGTATTTTTCTAATTGTCTTACCCTTAAAAGAGCGCTTTCGGCAAGAGAAATTTCGTTTTTGCCGTATTTGGTTAAAAATTCTTTTTCTACACTGCCACTGTTAGAACCTACCCTAACGGCAATTTTATGTGCTTTTATGCAATCGGCAACGAGTTTTACCTTGTCTTCCGAACCGATATTACCGGGGTTTATCCTAACCTTATCTACTCCGTTTTCTATTGCGGATATGGCTAAGCGATAGTCAAAATGCACGTCGGCTACTAGTGGAATTGATATTTTATCTTTAATTTGCTTAATTGCCAAAGCGTCTTGTTGGTCTTTTATAGCAACCCTTATAATATCGCAACCGGCATGCTCTAGCCTTAAAATTTGCGATACTACTTCTTGCACTTTTTCGGTTTTAATATTAAACATAGATTGTATATCAATTTTATTGCCACCACCTATTTGCAAGTTTTTTATATCTACTTTTTTACTCATATTAGTCCTTGTTCATTTGGTAAATAATTTTTAAACCGTCTAGAGTAAGTCTTCTGTCGATAAAGTCTACCACCTGAGTTTTTTTAGCAATAATTTCGCCAAGACCACCCGTTACTACTACTTTTACAGGCTCTAAAAGTTCTTTTTTCATTTCGGAAACGATTTTTTCTACCACGCCGATATATCCGTTTATAAGTCCCGATTGCATATTTGTAACAGTCCCCGTAGCGATAACTTTATCTGGAAGTTCTAATTCGATATTAGGCAATTTTGCCGTGCCGTTTACTAGACTATCTAAAGCGGTTTTCATACCGGGGAAAATTGCTCCGCCTAAAAAGTCGCCGTTTAGGTTTACAACGTTAAAAGTAAGCGCCGTGCCAAAATCTATACAGATAGTTGCGCAATTATAAACTTGGTTGTATTTTTTAAAACAAGCAACGCTATTTACAATTCTGTCCGCGCCAACTTCTCTTGGGCTATCCACAAGATAATTTAGCCCCGTTTTTATTGCGGTGCTAACTTCTATTGGCTC
>JAGAUH010000214.1 GCA_017620875.1 Clostridia bacterium | reverse complement strand
CGTATTTTGCAATTAAAATATATAATTTATAGTTTTACCTTATAAACGCAATTAAAATCGTATTGATATAAAAAAAGTGCCGAAATTATCGGCACTTAATTTATTATTTATAATATTCTACTAAAGATTTAAACAAGCCCATATCGAAGTTTGCATCAAAGTTTTTGTATAAACCTTTGTCGTACCTTTCGGTGTGTCCCATTTTACCAAGTACTCTACCATCTGGACTAGTTATACCTTCTATTGCTAAAACAGAACCGTTAGGGTTGTAAGCAATATCGTAAGTAGGATTTCCGTTTAAATCTACGTATTGGGTTGCTATTTGACCATTTTCTATTAGTTGTTTTAATAACTTTTCTTCGCAGATAAACTTACCTTCTCCGTGAGAAATAGGAACGCCGTAAACTTGGTCTACGTTTGCATTTTTAAGCCATGGAGATTTAACGGATGCTACCCTAGTAGTAACCAACCTAGATTGGTGACGACCGATATCGTTAAAGGTTAAGGTTGGGCAACTTTCGTCCGTATCGATAATTTTACCAAACGGAACAAGACCTAGTTTTACTAACGCTTGGAAACCGTTACATATACCAAGCATTAAGCCTTTTCTTTCGTCTAAAAGTTCTGTAACGGCATCTTTAATTTTTGCGTTACGGAAAAAAGCCGTTATAAACTTACCGCTACCATCTGGCTCGTCCCCACCGGAGAATCCGCCTGGGATAAATATTGCTTGAGAATTAGCAATTTTTTTAGCAAATGCGTTTACGCTTTCGATAATTGCTTCGCTAGAAAGGTTTTTAATAACGAAAATATCTGCAACTGCACCTTCTCTTTCTACCGCTCTAGCACTATCGTATTCGCAGTTAGTACCTGGGAATACAGGGATTAGCACTCTTGGTTTTGCTATTGAAACGCCTTTTAAGTTACTCCTTGTAGTATAAGAGATTTTTTCTATTTTTTCTTGTTTAGTTGGAATATTGCAACTAAATACAGGCTCTAACTTACCCTCGTAAATAGATAACAATTCGCTTAAGCATAGTTTATCTTTACCGCAAACTATTGCTTGTTCTTCTATGGTTTCGCCTAGTAACGTTTCTTGTAAATCTTGCGTGGTTTCTACTATAAACGCACCGTAGTTATAATCGAATAGATTTTCTTGCATAGCAAACTTAAAGCCTATTTTGTTACCAATAGCCATTTTAAATACGCTTTCTGCAATACCACCGCGAGTTACGGTATAGCAAGCAAGAAGTTTACCTTGTTTATTAAGTTGACTAACCTTGTTAAAGGTAGCAATTAAACTATCTGCTTTTGGTAAATTGTTTTCGTCGTAGTCTGGTTTTATTAGGTATACTTTGCTACCTACCTTTTTAAATTCACCTGAAACAACGTCGTCCGTAGTTGTGGTTGTAACTGCAAAAGAAACTAAAGTTGGTGGAACGTCGATATCCTCAAAACTACCACTCATACTATCTTTACCACCGATAGAACCAATACCTAAATCTAATTGAGCCTTAAACGCACCAAGTAAACTTGTTGCAGGTTGTCCCCAACGGGTTGGGCTTTTTTGTGGTTTTGCAAAATACTCTTGGAAAGTTAAATAAACGTCGGTAAAATCTGCGCCACTTGCAATTAGTTTACTAACGCTTTCTACAACGGCAAGATATGCTCCGTGATATGGGCTCTTTTTAGCAATATCTGGGTTATAACCATAAGCCATAACCGAACAATCTTTGGTAAAGCCTTTTTCTAAAGAGATTTTGTTTACCATTGCTTGATTTGGCGTTAATTGATATTTTCCGCCAAACGGCATAAGTACCGTACCTGCGCCGATTGTAGAGTCGAACCTTTCGGACAAGCCTCTCTTAGAACAAATGTTTAAATCTCCAACTAGTTCTTTTAAGCCACTAGCAAAATCTTTAACTTCTGCCTTTTTATAACAAGCAGTAGGAGTAAGTTCTACGTCAATATGCTTTTCTGCGCCGTTGCTATTTAAAAACTCACGGGCGATATCACAAATAACTTCTCCACGCCATTTCATAACTAGTCTTGGAGAACTTGTAACCTTTGCTACTATCGTTGCTTCTAGGTTTTCGCTATCGGCAAGTTTCATAAATTTGTCGGCATCTTTACCTTCTACAACGACTGCCATACGCTCTTGAGACTCACTTATAGCAAGTTCAGTTCCGTCTAGTCCGTCG
>JAGAUH010000213.1 GCA_017620875.1 Clostridia bacterium | reverse complement strand
TTTACCTTGCATTTATTCCGGTTGGGCGATTTGTCTTTGGGGTGATTTTTTTAAAAGGAGATAAAAGTTATGTCTTTTTTATCTTTTACAAATTTTATCCCAAACTTATTTAATCTTTCTCTAATTAATTTTTTAATGTCGCAATTACCCTGCGATATTAACTGCAATAATAAAGAAAATTTTTATAACAGCTCATAAACTGAGCCCTTTAGTTGCAATAATTGTTTTATTAATTTTTCAAACATGACAAAAAGTGTCTAGTTTGAACGCAATAATTAAATAAAAATATTTTCAAACCGGTAAAAAACTTACCAGTTTAAATGAAATAATTTAAAAAAACTTTTTATTGGTGAAATAAACTTTCACCATTAATTGAGACAATTAAAAAAACTAAAAAAATTTTTTTAATTAGGACATAACCTGTCCGAATTAAATGAAACAATTAAACCCTAAAAAGGTAATTTACATAATAAAAAACAATTTTCAAAAAATATGCAAACAAAAGGAGGTGGATAGATGAGCAAAACTCTATCATCCAACGATACAAAACTTAAGATTAACGCGTTAAAAGAATTTTTAGAAGTCTTTTTATTATCTAATTCAAACGTTTCGCTAGAAGACACCCAAGAACTTTTAACTAGTGTAATATCTAAAAATCCATCAAAAAAGAAAACGTCATCTCCAAACGTAGGCATATTAAAATTTACTAAATCGGAGATAAAGAAAATGCCAGATAACGTTAAAATCTTTTTTTATAATAATTTGAAAATAAAATATCGTTACCATAACGGTGTATATCAAGCAAGGATACAAATTTTAGGCGAAAGCATTTCGGTTGCACACAAAAACTTAGAAACTATGAAAAAGAAATTTGTGCATAGGCTAAATTTGTTTTTAATGGACAAGCCCCAATCGTACTATTTCGAACTGAGTAAACGTTGCGAAGGTTTTGACTTTTCACCAAGTTTTATATCTTCTACGGCACAAATGGTTACAACGTTTCAAAATAATGCTCAACCAAACGAATCTAATCTTCCTTTTCGTATGATTGAACAACGTTATACCCCTAATACCAAGACTAATATAAAGTTTGAAGAAGTTGCTAAACAATGGCTACAAATAAAACAAGAAACAACCAAGCCTTCTACCTTTAAAGAATACTCTAGAACAGTAGAAAAAGACATATTGCCTATCTTTGGGCATATGCCAATTAGTACCATTACTAGACAGCAAATACAAGACTTTTTATTTTCTTATACAAAGCAAAATAAATATCGTACCGCCGAAAAATTAAAACTTTCACTTTCTTGTATTTACGATATTATAGAAACAGACTATGGTTTAAAAAACTTTGTTAAACAAATAGAATTGCCATTTTACGAGAGTAAAAAAGGTAAAGCCTTTACCATTAGCGAAGAAAAACAACTCGTTGATTATTGTATTAAAAACAGGGCAAACGCAACTAGCAGTGCTATATTAGTTTTACTATATTTTGGTTTAAGAAGAAGTGAGTTAAAGTCTATTAAAGTTTTAGATTATGGTATCGAGTGCGAAACTAGCAAAGAACGTATGGGTAGAAACGTAGTTAAACGCATAATTCCTTTTACCCCTATGTTTAAAAAAATAATGCAGTACGTAGATTTTAATAAAGCAAGAAATTGTAATTTAAACGCTTTACATAGTGCTATTAAAAGACTATTTCCCAATCATCACACTCACGAGTTAAGATACACTTTTATAACTAGATGTAAAGAATGTGGAGTTAATCCAGAAGTGGTAATGTTATGGGATGGGCATAGCCAAGATAAAGACGTAAAATCTTCTGTAATAGATAGGGGTTATACCGACTATTCTCAAGATTATTTGCTTGCTCAAGCCGAACTTGTCAACTACGATTTTTAAGGTAAAAACATCTAAAAACACTACGGATAAATTTCCAATTATTTCCAACACACTTGGAAATTGAGCAAGATTTTTGCTCTATCTTCACTAAAAAAACGCAAAATTTATATCAAAATGGGCTTAATAAGTGCTTTTTTGACTAAATTTTGCATTTTTTACTTTTTGGTATATTTTAACTTCTTTAAAAAATAAAAAACTCAAAACTATAGATATTATCTACAATTTTGAGCCTAAAAGTGGCTGGGGTGGTAGGGTTCGAACCTACGAATGACGGAGTCAGAGTCCGTAGCCTTACCGCTTGGCGACACCCCATTATTATTTACTACTATCACTTTTAATAAAATAATTACTTATAATTTTTACCAAAAGTTTTTAGCAATTTTAATATAACACTTTGCAAAAGTTTTATCAACTATTTTTTAGTTTTTATTTTTAGCAATAAATCAATATTTTTAATTTACTTGTACTTTTTTTTGCCTTATGCTATAATTATTAAAAACAAAAGATAATAAATTTAGAGTTTAGGAGTGTATTTTAATGCAAAATGCAGAAATAAAAAGAAACTTACAATATTTAAAAGTTTTAAAAACTCAAAAACAAAATATGGTTGCAGAGCAAAAGGAATTAGAGGCTAACGTTGCTCAATTAAGAAAAAATCCTACGGACAAACTTACAACCGATTTGTATATTTTTCAGTACAACAAAAAAATAGAAGTACTAAAAGAAAATATTTCTTCTACCAATAAAGAAATACAAAGGGTTTCTAAAGAACTAGAAGGCGAAGATTTATCTAGTTTAGACGAAGATGACAAAGCCGAGTATCAAGAAGAAATACAAGAAGTTACTCCACAACCGGAAATAGAAGAAGAACCCGTAGCAGAAGAAATATTTGTAGAGCCTATAAAGGTAGAAAAACAAAACAATTTTAAGGCTTTAATTTTCTCTTTAAATAACCCTGCTAAACTTATATTACTTGCAATAGTTAGCGTTTTATCGGCTTGGTTACTTTACCAAATAGACGCATCTAATATGGTAAGCATGGTTGCCACTTATACAAAGTTTACCGTGTTTGCATTTTTATTAGTCGGCGCGTTTTCGCTACTAATATTATCCTTTTATCTTTATAAGGATATAGACGTTAAACCATTTGGTAGATTTAGCGATTATTTTATACTATACTTGTTTGTTTTAACAATCATAACCGCTATATTAACCGCAGTTGAGTTTACCATATTTAAAACCCTTATAGTGGTTTGTTTAGCGATATATAGCCTACTTTATTTTGTTTTAAGGCTAGTTTTATTTAACAAAAACATTAAAGAAAACGTTTCTTCTAAGCCAAGGCTTATAAAATATTATTACGCTTTATTTAGCAAGCATTCCGTTGCTATTATATCCCTTATTGCAATAGTTGCAATATGCGCTTTATACGTACTAATTTCTTATAGAATTATACCAAAATGGCTTGATGGAAGACCAAACTTTTTCAACTCTAAACTATGGATAATAATAGACTTTGTTTTAGTTGCAATTACACTTGTTTACGGACTAGGATTTAGCATTGTTAGGATAAAAGAAAACGACCTAAAAATAATAGATTTGGGTTGTTTAATCTCTCAAATAATAAGTTTAGAATTTTTCTTTTTAGCGGTTATAAGATATAGCCAAATAGTAGGGATATTCTCTTACGTATTTTTTGCTTTACTATTTATAACTTCTACTGCAATTAGCATATTTAGGATAATAAATTACGATAAAAATGAAATACAAATTAATAGTTAGCGACTACGATGGTACGCTCATAAAAAAAGACGGCACTATATCTCAAAGCCAAATTTCCGCTATACAAGACTACGTTTCTCGTGGCGGAATTTTTGCTATTATTACGGGCAGAATGACGGCTAGTATTTTACCGCTTGCAAAAAAACTAGGCCTATCTGGGCTTATTGCAAGTTTTAACGGTGGCGAAGTTACGGATATACAAACGGGCAAACACCTATACTCTCACTTTATCCCTTGTCAAACCGCCGTGGAAATTTTTAAGGTTATAGAGCAAGAAAATGCCTATGCTCAGGCTTATAGGCAAGAAAATTATTATTGCTATTTAAAAACCGAAATTACCGACCTTTACGAAAAACTAACGGGGGTTAAAGGGGTAGTTTTAAACCAAAAACTTTCTAGTTATTTAAATCAAAACTCTTTTGACACTCATAAAATTTTGGTTATGGACAAAAAAGAAGTACTAGATACCGTATACCCTAAACTACTACCCTTTTCCGACAAACTAAACGTTATAAGAAGTAACGATATACAAATAGAAATTACCGATAAAAACACGTCTAAGGCGGGTGCGTTAAAGTTTTTGGCAGAAAATTTTAATATAGATATTAGCCAAACCATAGCCGTTGGGGACGGTGGAAACGACGCGAGTATGCTTGCTTTTGCAGGGCTAGGCATTGCCGTTAGCAACGCAGAAGTTTTAGCAAAAGAATCTGCTAAAGTCGTGCTAGAATACTCTAACGAACAAGACGCGATAGCGCGTATTATAGAAAAATATACATTTTAGGAGTTTTTATGAACGCCGAACAAGAACAAATTTATTCTAAAAGGTCAACCCAAATAGTAAACATACTAAAAGGGCTTGCCATTTGGATGGTGGTAACCGTACACTTTTTTCAATCTATTTCTATGCACACTTATATAGAAATGCTTGCAAACTGTATGCAACTAGGCTATCAAATATTTTTTACTCTATCTTGCTTTACCCTATGCCTATCTTTTAACAAACAAAAGTTATCTTATTGGCAATATTTTAAAAAGAGAGTTTTAAAATTGTTTTTAGCCTACTACGTTATGATAATTTTTGGCGTAGCGTATAGAGTTGTTTTTGCAGTAAAGGGCGGAACAAGCGTAATAGACGCAATAAATATAAAGGGCGTAATTATAAACGCGCTATTTTTAAACGGACTAGTACCAAACCCTATTGTACATAACCAAATAGTTAGGGATGGTTGGTTTATAGGCACGCTATTTATTTTATATTTATTATTTCCACTTTTATACAAACTATTTACCATTAAAAACCAAAAATGGCAAAAGAGTAAAGTAGTAGTTTTTCCATTATTAACTATTTTAGTATCCGCTATAATAATCGGCGCAATATACGTAGTATTTGGCTTTGGTAGTTATCCGTTTTTTGTATACACTAGTTTTATTAATCAAATTTGCGCTTTTGTTTTTGGCTTTGTAATATTTTACTTATATCAAACGGTAAAAATTAAAAAGGTAAAACTTCCTCTATTAAAGGCAATAATTTCGGCAATACTTGCAATAGTTTTATTTATAAAAATACCGCTAGCACACTATATAATAGTAATTGTATTAGTTGCACTAGCAACAACGTACACCTTTTGCTTTTTGTTTAATAACGCCTTTACCAAAGAAATGCTAGACTCCGAACTTATTATGAGATTTTTGGCAAAAACCGGAACTATTAGTTTAGGAATTTACTACACTCACTCTTATTTGGTTTGGGACGTTACGCTAAAAATAATAGAGATAATTTACAAGTTAGATACCAACCCACACGTACTTATAAAAGCCTGCGTTGGCATAATTATTTACACCGCTTGCTATTGGGTAGGCAAACTATTTACTTATTTAATAAAATTAGTACAAACCCCACTTTTAAAAGGTTTAAAAGTAAAATAAAGGGCAAAAACACACCTATATGTTAATTAAAAGCAATTTTTATGACACATATAACAAAAAAACAATAACCAACTAACCCCATTCGATAAAACGGATGGGGTTTATTTTAACCAAGCATACAATTTTACTTTACGCCGTAAAATAAATAAAATATACTAACTAATCCATACAACTAACAAAGTAGTACAACATAAATAGAAAATAAAAAAGGTACTAGAAAATAATTCTAATACCTGTTAAATTTAAATAGAAACGGATTAAACTTTTTAGTTACAAGTAGTGCTAGGAAATCCGCCAAGAATTTTATTAGGGTTCCCGAAAAAGTTTTGTAAAGCAAAAGTTTTTTGGGATAAGTTTAGGGTTCCCAAACAAAATTTTTACAACCACTTGTAAAAAATTTTTTGGGATTTTAAAAAGTCGATTGCTAGGTCTTGTAATTTTACTTTGTTAAATTACTGACTTTTAGTCGCACTTTGACGCACTAGGCTCGTTAAAACGAAAGGATTTGGTTGACCTTGTTGGTCTTTATATT
>JAGAUH010000212.1 GCA_017620875.1 Clostridia bacterium | reverse complement strand
ATCTTGTAGATATGGTTAGTATGATGTATCCAACTATTGATAGAATTAAAAAGGAAGTTCTTGAAAACCCGAAAGAAACTAGACCGTTTGTAATTTGTGAATATACTCACGCAATGGGAAACTCTTGTGGAGACGTTTCGCAATATTGGGATTTAATTTACAAAAACGAACAATGTATGGGAGCGTTTGTTTGGGAATGGGCTGATCACGCAATAAAAACAAAAAAAGGGTTTATGTACGGTGGAGATTTTGGAGAAAAAGAACACGATGGAAATTTTTGTTGCGACGGCTTATTAACCCCAGATAGGAAAATTAAATCTAATGCCTTAGAAATGAAAGCGGTATATGGGGGTAAATTAAAATCTGAGATAAAAGAAGTTGCTATACCAAAAACTAAAGGAAAATCAAAAAATTTAGAAATTGTTGTTGATAAATATACGGGGTGTTTATCTTCTATTAAGGCAGATGGCCTAGAAGTATTAAAAGTGCCAATGAGTTGGAACGTTTTAAGATATACGGATAACGATAGAGACCTAATTTCTACTTGGGAAACAAGATATCGTTTACCAGAAGTTAAGGGAGAAGTTTTTACTTTTGAGAAAATACAAGACGGATATTTGGTAACGGGTATTGTTGGTGCAAATTGTTTAATGCCGACGTTAGATTTTAGCGTTAGATATACTATATTAAAAAATATTCTTACTATAGAAGTGGAATACGAGGTGAAAGAACATATTAATTCTTTGCCAAGATTTGGTTTTGAGTTTGGCATTGATAAAAAATATGACGAATTTTCTTATATTGGCTTTGGTAAAACAGAGAGTTATATAGATAAAAACGTGGCTTGCGAATATGGTTATTACGAAAGTAGCGCAAAGGAAAATTATGATTATAAGTACGTTAGACCTCAAGAATCAGGAAGTCATTATGCAAGTAAATATTTAAACGTTAAAGATTTATTTGTTTTAACGGCAAAAGATAATTTCTCTTTTTCGGTAAACCCATATACCACAAAACAAATATACAAAGCTACACATCAGTTTAATTTACCTAAAAACGATTTTGTTAACGTTTGTGTAGATTTGGCAATGCGAGGAGTAGGGTCTAATTCTTGTGGTCCTAAATTATCTGAAGAATACGAGATATCTAAAAAAGGTAAAAATATCTTTAAATTTGAGTTTTAATTACATATAAAAAAGTCCATCGTATTAACGGTGGACTTTTTTACGTTTTTATGAGATTTTGTTAAACCATTATAAATAGCGCCAATAGGCTAACGAGTAAGGTTGGTATGGCAATGGTTATGCCGTATAGCATAAATTTTAAAAAGGATATTTTTTCGCCGTGGGTAGAAAGTATGTTTAAACACATTATACCTGCTAACGCCCCAATAGGCGTTAAATAAGCGCCTATATTAGAGCCTATTATCGTTGCAAAAATTTCTGCCTTGCCAAGAGAAGCAAAGTTTATTATAGAACCAAATAGCACCGACATTGGTATATTGTTTAATAGGTTTGCCGATAGGGTAGAAATAACGCCGTAACTAAATACGCCCTTAGGCAATATTTTTGCTATTTCTTGCGTTACGCCCGTGTAGTTTAGGCTCTCTACCAAAATAAACATAGAAATTAAAAAGGGTATCAAGCCCCAAGGCAAACGCTTTAGGGTTAGTTTAACGTCTTGCATAGGCTCTTTTTTTATTAGTTTATAAATTATTACCGATATAAATAAAGACACGCTAAAAGCAAGTGTTATTAGCCACATTTCTAAATTTTTAAATTGTTCAACTGCAAGCAAAATCGTGCAAATTGCTAGGTGGCAAACGCCTAAAACAACTCGTGGGTTATTAGGCTTAAAGGTTTCGTAGGTAAAAGAAATTGGCGTTGCTAAATGCTTTTTAAACAATAGCCACAAAACTAAAAACGCAGTAATTCCACCTAATATCGCTGGTAACCACATAACCGAAAGGTATTCCCCAAAAGATATATTTTTAAATAGTGATAAATATATGTTAGTTGGGTTGCCAATTAGTAGCATCATAGAAAAAGTGTTTGCCGAAACAAACTCTAAAATTAAGTATGGTAACGGGTTTAATTTTGCCCTTTTGCAAAAGTAACAAATAAAGGGTGTAAAGGTTAAAATTATTATGTCGTTACTAGTAAAAACCGTTAGCACGGACACCACTATAAAAAGTAGAAAAAATAGCTTTAATTGACTTATACCCGCCTTTTTTAAAGTATAACACGCAAGAAAAGTAAAAAATCCCACTTCGTCTAAAAACACCGAAAGGCTAGTCATACTAATAAATAAAATTAGTATTTTTATAGGGTTTACACTGCTGTTATTCCATAGTCCTTTAAGTGCTATTTCTAGTGGTAAAACTCTACATGCCAAAACCAAAATAGCCCCTAGTAAAGTTACTATTAAATATAGCGGAATTTTTTTAATATTAGCGTTGGTAATTACGCAAATTATCATACCAACAATTGTCAAAGCAAAAATTATAATACACAAAGTCATACACTAATTAAACCACAATACTAAAAAAAAATAAAGCAAATATTGACATTTTATTTCGTTTTTATTACAATAATGTTTGGAGTGAGAAATTATGATTTTATCTATTGGAGAAATTCTTGCCGATATAGTAAACGTTAGCGGACAAGATTATAAAGTAAATTTGGGCGGAGCGCCTTTTAATATGGCGGTTAGTGCAAAAAACAACGGTGCAAAAGTGGGGTTTATCGGTGCGGTTGGTAAAGATGTTGTTGGTAGAGAGTTAAACGCTCAGGCTAAACTTTACGGTTTAGATTATTTAAACTTGCAAAGTTTAAACTCTAACACTACCTTAGCCTTTGTTACGCTAAATAACGGGGAGAGAGATTTTAGTTTTTTTAGGGATAACACGGCAGACTTTAAAATAGATTATAAAGATATTAATTTGTCTACTTTTAAAGATTTAAGCATTTTGCATTTAGGTTCTTTAATGCTTAGCGAAAGTTTAGGGCAAAAGGCGTTTAAAAACCTAGTAAAAAAGGCTAAAAAAATCGGTGTAAAAATTAGTTTCGACGTAAACTTAAGGGATATTTTTAAGTCTATTCAACAAACTAAAAAAGCGTATTCTTACGCGTTAAACAATTGCGATATTATAAAACTATCCCAAGAAGAACTAGAGTTTTTTACGGGGGAAGGCGATTTAATAGTTGCAATAAATTCTTTTGCAAGGCAAAACGTTTTATACGTCGTAACTCAAGGTGAAAACGGCTCTTTATGTTATTACAACGGCAAGGCTTATTCTTGCCCAAGCGTAAAGGTTAGCCCAATAGACACAACGGGTGCGGGAGATGCTTTTTACGGGGCTTTTCTTGCGGAAATAGAGAATAAAGAATATACCGAGCAAGTTTTAACTTCGGCTTTAAAAAAGGCAAATAAAGTAGGGGCAGAAGCAACCTTATATTACGGCGCGCTAGTCAAAAAAGATT
>JAGAUH010000211.1 GCA_017620875.1 Clostridia bacterium | reverse complement strand
GTAACATAGCCCTTCATTTGCTGAATTACGGTTGATATTGTAGGGGCGGGCATTGCCCGTCCGTTTTCCGAATGAATTTGGATTAATAAATGAATATGGTCAGGCATTATTGAATAGCAATCAACGCTTATTGCAGGATATATTTCAGATAGAGCGTTAGTATCTGGTGTTATGGGTGCGCAAGACGTAACGGTTAACGTAACCTATACCGAAAAAACTGCAATTTACTTAACTATAATTTACGTTGGTGCAGGCGAAAATACTCCTAGCCAATATCAAAAAGAAGTTACACAAGGCGAAGAATATAACGTTACTAGCCCTAGCGTTACGGGTTATACGCCAGATACGGCAGTAGTTAGCGGAACGGTTGGTAGTAGCGATGTTAACGTTACCGTAACTTATACAATAAATAGTTACAAACTAACAATTACTTATACGGGTGCAAACATTGCTACTCATACGGAAACTTTAAATTATGGAGCAAGTTATTCGGTAACAACTCCAACTGTTACGGGTTATACTCCAGATAAAGCCGTAGTTAGTGGCACGGTTGGTACTAGCGATATAAACGTTACCGTAAATTATACTATAAATAGTTACAAATTAACTATCACTTATACGGGTGCAAGCGTTTCAACTCATACCGAAACTTTAAATTATGGAGCAAGTTATTCTGTAACGAGCCCAACGGTTACGGGTTATAAGCCGGACAAAGCCGTGGTAGAAGGAACGATTGGTACTAGTGACGTAAGCGTTACCGTAACTTATTCGGTTCAAACTTACGTTTTAACAATAAATCACGTTTGTGGCGATAAAGTATTAAAAACTGAAACTCAAAACGTAGTATTTGGTCAAACTGCAACGGTAAATGCTCAAACTATAACGGGTTACACTGCAAGTGCAAATAGTAAAACCTTTACTATGGATGCAGAAGGTAAAACCGTTTCTTACGACTATACTGTAAATAGTCATACTTTAACTGTTATTCATAATATTTATGGTGGCGGAACTTATTCTGCAACAGAAACTAGCACCGTAAACTATGGCGCAACTTACACGGCTAGTCCTAAATCTGTAAACGGATATATCGTGGTAGACAAGGGCGCTCAAAGCGGAACAATGCCGGATAACGACGTGACGGTAACGTTTACCTACTCGTTAAATACTAGCGCTACGGGTGTTGGTGAAAATACCGTAATACCAGCTATTAGCGTAATAACTGCCAATACGGGATTTAGTATTACTTATACTCATACCGGAGCAAATAACGACTGGTGTCACCTATTTGATATAGGAAACGTAAAAGTTTATGCAGGTTGTATAGAATTGGTAGATGGTTCTGGTGCCGTTACTGCTAGCATGTACGACGGGCAACACGGCGGTGGATTTAACTCTGATTTCGGAATGAGTTACAACTGGGATGCCGTTCTACCATACGCCGAAACTCACGTTTATACAATTTCTTTTGATACTAACGGATCAATTTCTTGGTATAAAGACGGTGTAAGAGTGTTATTGTTTAACACTTCAAGTACAAACGCTTCTTACAAGCCATCTAATTTCGTATCTTCTGCAATAAGCGGAGTTCAATCCGGTGGAATAACCGTACAAACGGGCGTTAAAGATTCTAACGACTCTACAATTACAAATGTAAAAGTAGGATATGCTCAAACCGTAAAGGCTGTTACCGTTACGTATTCGTTTAACGATGGAACTGTAAAACAACCTAGCGTATATAATATGATAGACGGCTACACATATACCGTAAACAATAAAATGTACGGATACACTGCTAGTGCAGATACAAGTGCTATTTCTACAAGTGCAAACGCAACCGTATCTTATACAAGGGCAAGTGCAAATTCCGAAACTTTAATAGACGGAGATAAAACTTATACTAAAGAGTTAGGTACGGAAATGCTTGCAGGCGTTAAGAGAATTAGCGGAGACTTCTATATCGAAATTGGCTTAAAAGACGTTGTTCAAATGCAAGCAAGTCCTAATACAGACGGGGTAGAACAATGGTGGCAAACCGTTCTTGTAGAAATTCAACAATCCGACGCACAAGAAAACAGATTCTTCCGTGTGGATAGATATTCTTGGAACCCTTATGGTACGTGGGGACATTGGACTCAAGGTAACGTATGGTGGAATAACGATGCTAACTTGTACTATCAAGTTATGAAAAATTCTTCTAACATAACCATTAAAATAACTCGTAGTGGTGCAACGGTAAACGTCGTATACGAAATAGTTTCTTCTGCAACGGGCGGAACTTATTATATGAACTTTATTTGTGAAAATATGGCTCAAACCGTAGACGTTGGTATCGGTGCAGAATGGTCAACCTTTACGTTGGATTATTTAAAAATGGAATGTGATAGGCAAGCAACCGCTTATGGTAAAAATTATGGTGGATGGACGGATACAACGGGTAATTACCTAATTGGTACGTTTAGTAAAACCGTTGCATCGTCTCAAACGGTATTTATCCATCAAACGGGATGTATCGGTATAGATAGCACTGCTGCTTGGGGAGATGCTTGTTGGAGAACTGCTTTAATCGTATTAGAAGGTAACGGAACGCAAGGTCTAGCAGGTAGAGCGGACTGGTGTGGTTGGGGTGTAGATGGTGTTTATTCTGCGCCAGTGGTTACACACGACTATAACGACCAATATCATACGGGTGGAGCATACGAGTTGTTTGTTTCTGCAAATATTGCAATAACCGTTTCTTCTGACGGGGCAGGCAAACTAAACGTAACCGTTGCTATCGTTCCAGATAGAGGACCTTCTATTGGTAAATTAATAACCGTTAATTACTCCTACGACTTATACGTGGATAGTATTAACGCTTATATCGGTTCAGAGTGGGCAACCTTTAAACTATCACACCAAGTATTTTTATAATTAAGTAAATTATCATACACTTAATACAATAAAACCTATAGCCAAAGGAAAATTTTTCTTTTGGCTATATTTTTTTTGTGAAAAAATTAATTAAAAGGGGAGTAAAACTTTAAAGATTATAAAATTATAGATAAAATAAAATTTTCTTAAAAATAAAAGTAAAAAAATAGGCAAAAAAAGTAGTAAAATATGCATAAATTTGCCTATTTTGCGCTAAATTATTTTTTTAATAGGTATTGACATCTTTTATAAATATGTTATAATTATTATGATAAAATAAAAAAATGAAAAATTATTTTAAAATTTATGTTAAAAATACTAGTAAATTTTTATCTTTTGTGATAAAATAGTTGTGTTATTGTTTAGATTATGGGTATTTTGCACCCATAATTTTTGGCAAGTATTTATTTAGATAAATAATTTTGCCCAAAAGGGCCAAATTAATTTTATAAAAGTAAAAATTTTTTTTGGAGGAAAATTCATGAAAAGAAAGTTTAAATTCTTATGCTTAATCCTAAGCTTAGTATTCGCTCTTTCTCTTGGAATTACTGCTTGTAAAGGCGGCGCTAGTCCTACATCAACACCATCTAACCCACCTGCAACTAGTTCGCCTAGCAGTCAAGCACCTGCTCAAAGTTCATCTAGTCAAGAAGTAATTCAACCAAGCAGTCAAGCACCTGCTTCTAGTGCTTCTAACGAAGGAGATGACGACGATGACGATGTTTCTGGCGGAGACGTTTCAGGAAAGACTAACATTAAGTTCTGGTATAGCGGAGAAGATGCAGAGCAAAACGTATTTACAAGCCTAGTTTCTACGTTTAACAGCACTATCGGTGCTCAAAACAACATCAACGTTGTTGCTACGCCAGTTGCTAACGTTGACGAAGCTATTGGTAACCGTTTCTTAACTCAATCTTGTCCAGACGTATTCTACGTAGGTGACGGATCTTATAAGAAATACGTAGAGGCTGGATACTTATTAGATTTAACAAACTATATCGAAAATAGTACTGTTGCAAACCCAGATAACATGTGGGATTCTATTTACGACAGATATTATTACAGTACAACTAACCACCGTGGTGGCGACAACGCAGACGAAAACGGTGCTTGGTACGGTCTTCCTAAAGATATCGGTCCTACTGTAATTTACTACAACGAAACAATGTTTAAAAACGCTGGTGTAACTATCATTTCAGTTGCAGAAGAAAATCTAGAAGACTTTAACCTAGATAGCGAAGTTTTAGACGATAGAGGAAATAACAAAGCATCTTACGGTATCGAAGATGACGTTCCTGCAAAAGGATACTTTATTAGCGGTGGTAAAAAATACTTTAACAACCAAATCGCTATGAGTTGGGACGAAGTAAGAGAACTTGCTGCAGTTATTTCTGCTAGCGCTAGTACAGAAACTTCTACTGTTTACGGATATCACACAGAGTGGTGGTTCGCTTACGGTTGGTCTGTTGGTGGAGACTGTATCGAATATATCGATGGTCAAGACGTTAACGTTTACGACGGTGGCGGATTCTATGACTTTACTCTAGTAGACGACACTAAAAACTACATGGCTAACGAAACTGTAACTGTAAACGGAACACAATACGCAGCTGGCGAAATCGTTTCTTACAACGACAAACTTCAAAACGAAGCAGCACTTGCTGGTAAAAACAACAAACACGCAACTGCAGTTTACGCTTCTGAAATTACAAATAACCCATCTAAATTTACACAACTTCCTTCTCAAAGAGAAGCATTTGTAGAATTCGTATTATTATCTACCGATACAGACGTTGTTATCGAAGGTAAAAATGGTTATAACATTTGTCCTAAGCCTACTTCTCTAGGTGGTGACGGCGCTAAAACTACTACTTTCAAAAACAAACAATTAGGTATGTTAGTAGATGGTAGATGGAACGTTACCGACTTTAGAGATACTGTAACTTTCGAGTGGGACGTTGCTCCACTTCCTGTTTACAAAGTATACAATACAGACGGTACTGTAAAGGCTAAAGGTTTAGAAAGTGGTCACAGTGGATCTGTTGCTTTATCTATCAATAAAGTAACTCCTAACCCAGATGCTGCTTGGTTATTCGTAGAATTCTTAGCAGGTGAAGTTGGTCAAAGACAACAATCTTTAGCAGGATTTGCTATTCCTTCTCAAGTAGAATTAGCAAGCAATCCTAACAACAACGGATTCTGTGCAGACGGCGTTACTCCTCGTGGTGTATTTATTAACCAAAGAGCAGACGATGGTACACTACTTAGACCATGGAACGCTAAAATCTTCTTAAATGCAGCAGCTAACGAACACGAAGGTGACTGGGCTTATACTAAGACTGGTTCTGCTTGGATCGATGGTTGGGCAGGTTTATTAAACGGTGACGTAAGAAATGGTAAAATGTCTTTCGAAGCATTTATCAACGATACCGTATTTATGGCAACTTATACTTCATTAAAGGATTTAACTTTAAAGAAATAATTTAATTAAGTTTTAAATTTTATTATAAAGCAAAGGTATGGCTTTATACAAGTTATACCTTTGCCTATTAATAAAAGTTTTTCTTACGAGAGAAATTTTGCAAGAAAAACTTATGTTAATAAAAGATTTTTTGGCTTTTTTTAACTACTAGAATAAAAAATTGAGGTTATTATGTTTTTAGAGAGAATTTATGAAAGGAGAAAACATACCGACTTAAAGGAAAACAGAGCCGGTCTACTAATGGGTATGATACCCGTTTTAGGCTTTTTAATCTTTGGTTTTGTTCCTATTATTCTTGGTATAGTAATGTCCTTTTTCGATTTTGGAGACAGAACGTTCTTTTCTGACCAAACAAGATTTGTAGGATTTACTAACTACGTCAACTGCTTTATAATTAAAGGTAAGCAAGCAGACCCATTAAAAGGTATGTATTTCTTAGAAACTTTAATTACAACGGTTGTTATGTACATATCAGTTCCTGCATGTATCGTTCTAAGTTTATTAGTAGCGTTTTTCTTATCAAAGAAAATAAAAGGTAAAACCTTTTTCAGAACTGTATTCTTATTACCGTTTGTTTGTTCTTCTATAGCAATTACGTTTATTTGGGGTAGAGTTTTCGATACTAACTTAGGTATTTTAAACCAATTACTAATTCATAAACTAGGTATGTCGCCAAACAAATATCAAGCATACGACTGGGTTGGTAACCACTTCTACGAAGTATTGTTTTTAATTAACGTCTGGGGAGGTTGTGGATTTAACATTATCCTATACACTGCGGCACTTACTAACGTAAACACTTCTTATTACGAAGCGGCACAAGTAGACGGAGCAAATCCTTTCCAAATATTCTTTAAAATTACAGTACCTGCAATTTCACCAACAACGTTCTATTTGTTTATCACGGCAACTATCGGTGCGTTACAAACCTTCCCTGTACCAGACATGGTTGGTAGATTTACTACCGCAAAAGCAGGAGAAGTATTTGGCGTACTAGTTCACCAAAGACAATTAACCGTTGTAGGTTACATGAACTCGCTATTACACAACAACATTAGAACGGGTGTAGCTTCTGCAATTGCGGTTATGTTATCAATAATTATCGGTGTAGTTACAATTATTAACTTTATCGGTCAAAAATATTGGGTAAATTACGACTAATAGGAGGGCAAGATGGAAGACGAAAAGATATTAGAAGAAGTAGATACCGTTTCGGAAGAACCAGTATCAGAAACTTCCGAAGTAGTAGCAGAAGAACCATCTGCTCCTACCGGTTACGTTAAAAAATATACTTTAACACAAGAACAAAAGTAAAACAAGGTGTAAGCGTTAGT
>JAGAUH010000210.1 GCA_017620875.1 Clostridia bacterium | reverse complement strand
AAGTGTGCCAAGTTATACTATTTATTTAATTGCTCTATTAGGTTTTTTATTGCCCTTGACCTATGGGACACCATATTTTTTTCTTGCTCTAAAGCAACGCCGAAACTCTTTTTTAAATCGTAACTATAAAATAGTCCGTCGTAACCAAAACCGTTAGTTCCTTCTTCTTTAAACAAAATTTCCCCTTCCGTTTTGCCGTAAGCAACTATTTTTTTGTCCCCTAACATAACTAGACAAGTCGTAAAATAAGCCTTTCTATCTTTGCCTTGTAGGTTTTTTAAAAGTAGTTTTTTATTTTCTTCCATAGTGGCGTTTTCGCCGGCATATCTAGCGCTATACACCCCTGGTTCACCGTTTAAACTGTCCACACAAAGTCCGCTATCGTCTGCAATAACGGTTATACCGGTTTTTTTATAAACGTATTCTGCCTTTATTGTAGCGTTTTGCAAAAAAGTGGTTCCATTTTCTACTATATCGTCATATAGCCCCGCTTCTCTCATAGAATAAATTTCGTATTTATCCCCTAAAAGTACTTTAAACTCTTTAATTTTACCTTGATTGTTAGAAGCAATAATTATTTTCATACGTCACCTATAAACACTTGTTACACCTGTGCATACGGTTAAAAAACGAATAATATGCAAACGTATAACGTATATACAATTATACAATATGCTCATTTTTTTGTAAAGAAAAACTCACCTACTAACTTAAAACTATAATCTTGTAAAATTTACAACAAAGTTGCAATAAATACAAAAACACAAATTGACAAAATATAAAAAAACAGATATACTTGGGTTAGAAATTAAAAATTTTTGGAGGAAACAAATAAAATGAATTTAGCAATTTTATTAGCATTTATACTATTAGTGGCAATTGCGGGCATACTCGCTTTAGCAATAACGCGAATAGTAAAAAAGAAAAAAGGAAAGGTTATTTTATCAATACTCTTTTCCGTAATAGGTGTTTTAGGCGTACTATTTTTAACAGTACCGTTTAGCATACACACCGTAGACGCCGGCGAAGTTGCCGTTGTAAAACATTTAGGTCAAGCAAAAAAAGTTAGAACTAGCGGTACTTATTTCGATTTTTGGTTAACGGAAAAATACACCGTATACGACGCAAAGGTTCAAGACTTAGAAATAAAATCTATGGCGTACAGTAAAGACGCGCAAACCATGGATATCGTTATGACGGTACAATATCAAATAGACACCAACAAAGTTATACAAATAGCAAACCAATACGGCGACTTAGACGTGTTATCTAACAGAATAGAAAGTATCGCGATAGAAAAAACCAAATCGGTACTGTCGGGCTACTCCGCTATGAATATTATAGAAACGAGAGCGCAAATTTCGCCTATGGTAGAAACCGCTATTAAAACAGCAATAGACGACGAATATTGCGTAAACATAACTACGGTAGTACTAACCAACATAGACTTTTCCGACGCGTTTGAAAAGACCGTAGAAGACAAAATGATTGCCGAGCAAGAAAAACTAAAAGCCGAATACGAAAAAGAAACGGCAATAGTAAACGCAGAAAAAGAGTTAGAAGTGGCAAAACTTGCCGCAGAAGCAAAACTAGAAGCAAGCAAAGCCGATGCCGAAGCACAAGTAAAAATTGCCGAAGCCGAAGCAAAAGCAATAAAATTAAAATCTATAGAAGTTGCAAGAAGTTTAGGCTTTACCATTGTGGAAACTACAACCCAAGTGGACGGCGTAGACGTTGTAGAATATAATATAGATTTTACAGGTAAAACGGCAGAAGAGATAAAACTAATTAGCGAATATTTAAAATATATGGAATATTTATCTAAGTGGGACGGAAAACTTCCTAGCGTGGTTACAGACGGCTCTGCAAGCGTTTATATCCCATCTACACCAACGCCATAACCACTTAAAAATCAACTAAATAATTAAGATTCTCACGTTTGCAAATGCAAACTCAGAATGACCTGTTTTAAGCGATAAATAAATATAAGCATTAATACGTTAAATAAGTAAAAATAAATCGTTAATATGTAAACAAGTAAAAATAAATAAGAAAAAAATTTACTATTATTAGTTTAATAAGTAAAAAGCAAAAACTTAAAAATTAAGAGTGGATACAAAAAAAAGTACCCACTCTTTTTATAACGCTTAAAAAAGGTTAAAAATATTTGTTTTAAACCCTTGACAAGTCTACCCCGTAAACAAAAACGAAAAAATTTTTATCAACCTTGTTAGATAAACAATCCTATTCAAAAACAGTTTAAAGCAAAAAACAACTTAAACAAAAACCACCTACTTAAATAAGCAAGTGGTTGTTAAATTATACTAAAATAGCAACGAATTAAACTTTCTAAAAACTAATAGGACTCCGAATAATATTCTTAAACTAAATATAGAGTTTGTATATTTATTTTAATCTTATTTTTCAACATAATTTATACCATTTTATACTAAACTACAATAGTAGAAATATCATAAGGCTATTAAGCATCTTGTTAAGCATAAGTTTCTTATATCTACAATAGTAGAAATTTCATAAGGTTATTAAACTTATTAAAAAGATAGGTGTAGCCAACTTATCTACAATAGTAGAAATTTTATAAGGTTATTAAACATTGAAACAAAGCCGTCTTGTTGTCTATCTACAATAGTAGAAATTT
>JAGAUH010000209.1 GCA_017620875.1 Clostridia bacterium | reverse complement strand
ATATTTTTTAATATTTCGCCGTATTGCTTAATAACCATTTCTATACCCTTTTTGGTTTGCTCGTCTCTAATGGTTAAAAGCGCCCTGTCTAAATTATCGCCGATTAAAAGTATACTTTTTAAAACGTCGTTTTTACCATCTTCGTAAGCAAGTCTGCGGGTTTCGTTATTACGCTTTTTAAAGTTTTCGAAATCTGCTCTAGCCCTTAGCCAACTATCTTTATATTCGTCTGCTTTTTTAGCGTTTTCTATTAAAGATTGGTTTTCTGCCATAAGGCTTTTTGCTAGTTCTACAAGTTGTTCTTTAGATAAACTATCTATTTCCACTTGTTCTTGATTTGGTTGTGTTTCGTTTTCTACCACTTCTTCGGTAGAAGGTTGTTCTTGTTTGTTTTCTTCCATCTCTCACCTATTTTTTAAAATGCTTTCGATTATTTGTCCTACGTGCTCTATAACGGCTACTACCTTTTGATAGTCCATACGCTCCGGCCCAATAACGCCGTAAGTACCAAGTTTAGTACCCCCTGCAAAGTAGGTTGCGCTTACTAACGAACATCCGTCCGGGATATTATCGTACCCCTCGGAGCCGACTTTTACGTTTATTTTAAGTTCTTTATCCTCGCCGGACATTAAATCGAATACTTTATCTTTGTCGGTTACCACCGATAAAAACTCTTTTATTTTTACAACGTCGGCATATTCTGGGTGGGATAATATTTTATCTTCCCCTTCGGTATAGCACTCGCTTTGCTCTATATACTCTTTTAACGCGTTTATTACGTTTAAAAAGATATGTTTAAAGCCTAAAAAACTATCTTCTAACTCTAGTTCTGTGTCGCAAAATTCTTCTATGGTTTTTCCTTGACAAAACTTTGCTAAAATATTGTTCGTTTCTTCTAGTTGGTCATCCGTCATATCGGCAGGCAACTCTATAAAGTTATCTTTAAATATTTTAGTGTCGGTTAAAATAATAAGTAAAGCGCTATCTTGCTTAACCCTAAACAGTTTTACGTTTACTAGCCTATCGCTCGCCTCGTGGCTAGACACCGCTAAGGTCGTATAACTAGTAAGTTCGCTAATAACTTTTGTGGCGCTTTTTAAAACCGTTTCTATATTGTCGGCTTTTTGTAAAAACACGCTTTTAATATAGTCTAGTTCGCTTTGGGTTAGTTTTTTATCTTTTTGCATAAGTTCCGTAACGTATAGTTTGTAGGCTTTGCTACTAGGAACTCTACCAGCCGAAGTGTGTGGCTGAGATAAATAACCAAGTTCTTCTAAGGCGGACAATTCGCTCCTAACCGTTGCAGAAGAAATATCCGTTAAATATTTACTAGTTATTTGCTTGCTGGAAACGGGTACTGCGGTTTGGATATAATCGTCAACGACTATTTGTAATATCTTTTTTTTTCTATCAGATAACCCCATAGTTTTGGCAATTCCCCCTTTTGAGTGTTAGCACTTTAACCTTTTGAGTGCTAACCTATGCTTATATATTACTACTAATATGCTTAGTTGTCAACGCTTTATGCCAAAATTTTTTAATATTTTTGCAAAATTTTTGTATTTATTATATAGGTTGTATATTATAATATTTTTTTAGAAAAATATATACACGATTTATTTTTTGTGATATAATCATTTTATATTATATAAAGTTTTTATTTGTAGGAGCCATTATGAAAAACAAATTATTAATTTTTTTATTTGTTATTACCTTAATAATTCCTTGTGCTTTTTTATTGGGTGCATGTGATAAAGGTAGTACCCCGCCACAAGCAGAATTTTTATATTACGATATTTATATTAAAGGCGAAAAAACCACTTTGTTTGAGTGTGGGAGCGTTGATATTGCCATTACTCCACAAGATATAACTATAAAAAGCGTTTATACCGACGAAAGCAAAAACGAAATTATACCTTTTAGCGAGTTTACAGTTTCGGTATTATGGTCAGACGAAAATTGGGCACCACAAACGACTTTGCCAAATTTTTGGACTAACGGTACGGGCGACACTTCTAACGACCTAGCCACTACTTATTCGTTTACCCTAACGCATAATACTATTGCCGATCAGTTTTTAACGTTTGAAGTTATTATAGGGTTAAAATCTATAACGAATTGTCGCGTTCGTATATACGATGGTAACCAATATCAATATTCTGCTCAAATGGTGTGGGCACATAACTACATAGAAACCAACCCCGATAAACATTTTAAATTTGAAGTAGAAAACCTAGACGCCAATTACGACAAAGAAATACAATGGGCACTAATAGAAAAAGACGTTTACGACGCTTTATCTTCTCCCCAAGAAAAAAAGGATTACGTATTAAATTATAGTGCTTTTTACGAAATGCAAGTATACACTTGCCAAAAACCCGGAACTTATTACGTATTTGCTATTGTTCCCGACTGCGACAATATTACTTACGGCATAGATAAAGACGGCAGAATTTACGACTACGCAACCTTAACCATAGTTGATAGAGAAATAGAACGTGTTAAACAATATTTCGAGTACGATTATAACGCAGATTCTATCCGTAAAGAAAACACTTCTTACGGCAACTCGTTTTTTGGTTATCCTATAGATTACCATATAGATCTTTTTGACGAGATTGTAAACGTAGAAGAAAGAAACTTGGATTTTGCTTTTTACGGATTTAACGGAACAAATTGGCAAAGTTTATTATCTTACGAGCAATCGAATACCACGATAAAAGTACACGCGGTAAAAGAAAACGACGTTTATAAATGGGTTGTTTTAAAAGACGTAAATAATAGTTTAACCGAGTGGGTTTACGTAAACGAAGACGGAACTAAAAGCAACGACTTAGTAGCGGATAATAGTAAAATAGAACTTATAGATTACGTAGACTTATATTATTATACAAAAAATTCTCAAATAACCATACCTGTTTATTATAAGGTTAAGGACATGAGTGAGTTTAGTTTATATTACGACTGCTCTACCACTTACGAAACGGAAATAACCATTAAAAAGAGATTAAACGATTATTTTCCTTACGTAAAAGCAGGCACTCACCCTAACGTTCCTAATCAAGACAACTTGGTAGAAATGGTTTATGGGGAACTATTTAGATTAAACGATCATCACGTAGTTTACGACCCTTGGGAAATAGTAAACGACGCACTTAAAATAACCTATCACGAATATACGCTTATCGGTTGCGACTATTCCGGTTTTACCAACGGACCAAGAGAAGCCTACGTTACAACGGGCAACCCTAACGTTGCTTGGAAAGTAGACGAACAAACTTATAACTCCGTACCTATTACCATTTACTACCAAATACATAAAGCGGTAATACAACAACCAGAGATTAAAGAAATTAGTGGCGTAACAAAAGATTCGGGTAGTTATATACAAGTTTTATACGACTCAACTTGTCAAAACTATAAACTAAACAACTTTTTATTGCCTAACAACCAAGACGACTATCAAGAATTTTACGACAACGGCGGGGAAATTGGCGTTTACGTTTACGAAGTTACAAACGACAACTTTGCTACCCAAGAACAACTTATTTCAACCGTAAAAGAAAAAGGAACAAGACTATATAACAACTATTATTTTACCAACTCTACCGAAAACGTTTTAGAAAAAACTTTTATCGTTTTATTTGATATACAAGAAAAGACTAGCGTAATTTGGAACGACGCGGAAACCGGCACTACCGAGCCGTACGTATTTAAAATTAAAGTTGTCGATTCTTTAACCTAAACTATTTTATAGTTTTTAAGTAAAATTTTATATTAGTCTAATTAATTTATTTACATAAATAAACATCCACCCGACTATCGGGTGGATTTTACTTTTCGGGCATAGCCCTTGCTTTTTAGCCTGGTACATACGTACTCTTTTTATTAACCTAATAGCCACGCGTTTCTTTACTTGCTACTTGCATAATAGTTGTTTTTTAGCATTTTTATACTTTTTTATATTTTTATATGTTTTTGCTTTTTTATTTTGTCATACTCGACTTTGTCGGGT
>JAGAUH010000208.1 GCA_017620875.1 Clostridia bacterium | reverse complement strand
GTATTACAATATATTCTTTTTGTAAACCTTGGTCACTAAAATCGTATATCTCATTATCTTCGGTTATAATAAAGTCGCCATATTCGTACAACTTAACTTTATTACACCCAGAGCCTATTGTACCTACTTGTTTATTGCCTAGCACTAACGTTAATAGCATTGTTATTGCTAAACATATACAAGTTATTTTTATAAACCTTTTCATACTAACCACTCCTTTTACTTTCTATTTTAAATCCATTTTGCGTAAATATGAGTTACGTAATCTTTTGGGTACACCAAATAGTAAGCATCTTCCGTTTCCATTTCTACAAATTCTTTTTTAATATAAGGTGTTGTAAAATCGTATTCTATTGTACACTCGCTATCCGCATACCAACCATCAAAAGTATAACCTTCCCTTGTAGGGTTTGGGGGCATATACGCTAAGGTTTCCCCTGTTTCTAAATCATCTATCCAATAATATCCTTTTGTTGGTGCGTTTTCGTAGTTATACATAAATTCTATATTTGCTAAATAATAACATTCTATAAAACTTTCGTAATTACTATTTTCTTTTGCCAATTGTGCATAAACAATGTATCCATACTCCCTATAAAAATTTGAATTCTTTAGGCAATATTCTACTATTAAATCAACACCTTGATAGCACTTGTAATTATAAAAAGACTCTACTATAGCAAAAAATTTGCATTGTTTTTTTGATATTAGCATTTCTTGATTTTGAAAAACTATATTTTCTTCCTTAGTTTTATTATAAGATAATATCGAAGGCATAGCAAATCCTGCATTATATATTTTTTTTATTTTTTCACTATAAGTAAACGCTATAGGGTGACCACTTGCAAATAAATTACCTAGTGTTTTTCTTATTGTCATACCTTTTGGTATAACTATATATTCTTTATTTAAACCTTGGTCGCTAAAGTCGTACAATTCGTTATCTTCTTTTATAATAAAGTCGCCATCTTCATACAATTTGTCATAAGAAAAAAAACCCGAACATGTTGTACCTACTTGTTTATTGCCTAAAAACATACTTAATAACATTGTTAATACTAAACACATACAAGTTGTTTTTATAAACCTTTTCATACTATCCACTCCTTTAAAAAATTTGCCTTTACACTATATTAAACTATTTAAAATTGTATTTGTCCCAAAATTTATTTAATTTTATCATAAAAAATTATTATTTTCAATATAAAGCAAAATGTCAGTTTAAATTTAGCAAAATAAAAAAAATCTAGCGTTAAAAAAACACTAGACATCAAACTTTTACAAATTTTTTATATGCAATTTTTACCAATTATTCTACTTCTAAATTTTCATAAAGAAATAACTCGTCGTTTAAAAACTCTAATAAAGTAATACTAAATACGTTTTCAAACATAAATACTGTAGATAACCTAACGGTTTTACTTTTGCCACTCCTTATCCATTGCATATGACCATGTTGTATCCCTGATAGTTGTTCTAAACGATACTGCGTCATATTCTTTTCTTGTAGCAACTGAGTTATTCTTTTAGCAACAGCATCATTTACAGTCATAAACCCACCCCAAAATATTACGTATGGAAGAATACTTCCTATCTTATTATATTCCTATTTGAATTAAAATATAAGAATGGATACTTCCCTACTTTGTTGCATTTTTATTGTTTCTGTGGTATTATGTATGTACACTTTCTTAAATGAGGTTACACAATGAAAAATAAAAAACTTTTAAAAACTCTAGAACGCGAAATTAATGTTTACGTAGTATTACACTCAAATAAAAGCATAAAAGGTTTTATAAGCAGAATATTTGGGTATTTAAGAAAAAATATAACTCTTTTAAAAAATGAAAATTATAATAAATTATATTACGAATGCCTAACATTGCTAAATTGGATAGATAGAAAAATTATAAAAAAAAGCAATAATAAAAATTTATACGAAATTGTTATAGACTTAATGAACAGAGAAAAAAATTTTTATTTTAATAAAGAGATAGTTGATAAGTACTTAGATTTTAGAAAAAAATCTTGGGATACTGGTCATTTTGATAAACTATTTGAAACTTTATAAACAAAGATACCACTTCTACAAAAACGATACTCCACCTAAATAAAAATAAATTACACTTTATTAGTTAATTGATTTTATTAATATAAACCAAAGGCGAAACCCCATTAGTTTCGCCTTTTATTTTTAGATATATTTAATTAACATTTCGGCAAGTTCTGCCTTGGTGCAAAGCCCCTCTGCCTTGCTAACTACTCTGCCATCTTTAAAGAGTAAAATGCAAGGAATACTAGTTATTTTATATTTATGAGCAAGTGCTTCGTTTTCGTCCACGTCGACCTTTGCAAAAACAACCCTATCTTTTAGTTCTGATGCTAGTTCGTAAAAAATAGGCGATTGCATACGGCAAGGACTACACCAATTTGCATAAAAATCTACTAGTATCGGCTGTTGCGTGCCAAGTATACACTCATCGAAATCCGTTTCGGATAAATCTAATACTATTTTCATAAAACCCCCAAGGTTAGTATGTTTTGTTTTTACAATTTTATTGCTTTTGTATAACTAATTTAGTTTAAAGCGTTTATAATACTATCTTTGGTAAGTTCTGCAGTAGTTTGGTTACCCGTTTGCATTTCTTTTACGACAACGCTATTTGTTTCTAACTCGTTATCGCCTATTGTTATAACGTATTTTGCCTTTATTTTATCGGCATACTTAAATTGTGCTTTTATGCTCCTACCAAGGTGGTCTAACTCTACTTTTAAACCTTGTTTTCTTAACTGCATTGCTAGGGCAAAAGCCTTTTGATAAGCAGGCTCTCCGTAAGTGGCAAAATATAAATCTACTTGCTTTTCGCTAGGGATTTGCGCTCCCGTTGCTTCTATTAGCATAAGCACCCTTTCGATACCCATACCAAAGCCAACGCAAGGGGTTGAGTTTCCGCCAATTTGTTCTACAAGCCCGTCGTATCTACCGCCACCGCAAACCGTACCTTGCGTACCAAGCGCAACGGTTACAAACTCGAACACGGTTTTAGTGTAATAATCTAATCCCCTAACGATAAGTGGATTTACCGTATAATCTAGCCCCGCTAGTTGTAAATAATTTTTAACACTTTCAAAGTGCTCGCTACACTCTTGACACAAATAATCCGTAATTTTTGGTGCGTTTTGGGTGTATTGTTTACACTTTTCTTCTTTACAATCTAAAAGTCTAAGCGGATTTTTTTCGTACCTAACTTGACAAGTAGGACACATATTTTCTAACTTGTCTTTAAAATATTCTTTTAAAGCCTTATTATATTCTGCCCTACATTTAGGACAACCCATACTATTTATATTTAGTTTTACTTGTAACCCTAAACTATTTAAAAGTTGGTTTGCAACAAGCATAACTTCGGCATCGGCGCTAGGCTTGTTAGAGCCGTAAAACTCCACGCCGAATTGGTGGTGCTCTCTTAGTCTTCCCGCTTGCGGTCTTTCGTATCTAAATACGGGAGTTATATAATACATTTTTAGTGGTAAAGCCGTGTTAGAAAGTCCGTTTTCAATAAAACTTCTTGCAACGCCCGCAGTACCTTCCGGCTTTAAAGTAATGCTCCTATCACCTTTATCTAAAAAGGTATACATTTCTTTATTAACTACGTCGGTAGTGTCGCCAATGCCCCCTTAAAAATAGTTCGGTATGCTCAAATACGGG
>JAGAUH010000207.1 GCA_017620875.1 Clostridia bacterium | reverse complement strand
TATCGCACTATGTTTTTACCTTTGTTTTAAGGGCTTAAAACTACTAAAACGAACTAGTTTTATTTTGGCGCTATTTTCAATTTTAGGCATAATATTACTCATTATTTTAACCTATAAAGAAAGTAACCTTTTAAATCTTTTACCGCTATTTAGAGATTCTCCAAAAAATATAATGCTTGCAAGCGTAAACAACTTGCTATTTTGTGGGGAAGGAATATACTTGCTATTTTTTATGGGCAGAACCACTAGGCAAAAAAATTTGACCTTGCCACTTAGTTTAAGTTTAACGGCAATATACTTGGCGGTTATTAGTTTAATAATATGTTTTTACGGCGTGTTTGGACAAGTTAGTATGAATAAAATTTTTTCTCTTTCGCAAATGAGCCATTATAGTTTAATACTCTCTAACGTAGGTAGACTAGATAGCATTGCTTCTTTTATGCTAGACTTTGCTAGGCTTTTTGCCCTTGCCATACCGCTAATACTATGCGCCGAGTGTTTAAAGCCTATTTTTGGCGAAAGTACCAAATCTACGCTTATAGTGTCTGGGGTGATATGTACTTTTACACTTGCTTTTATAATAATTTTTAACGAGAAAAACATTTTTACGTTTAACCTTATAAACAAATATTTAAAATACTTTTTTATACTAATAAACTACCTTTTACCGCCCTTTGTACTTTGCTTAAAGGAGAAAAATGAAAAATTACGGAATTAAAATTATACTAGCCATAATATTTTTTGTTATATCGCTATTTTTATCTAACGACTTAGGGGTAATTAAAATAGAAAAAACCGCAATAATAACGGCAATAGCAATAGACCAAGAAAACGACGATATTAAAATTTCCGCCCAAATTGCTCTGCCCCAAGCGGTAGACATAAAAACCAACGCCGACAGTATAGTGGTTGGCTACGGCAAAACCATAGGGCTTGCAATAGACAATATTGCCGTAAAAACGGGTTGGTATCCAAAACTTAGTTTTTGCAACCTAGTTATAGTAAACCAAGATATTGGAGACAAACTTTTACCCGAAATTATAAATTACGTGTTATATAGCAAAAAAATATACGATAACATTTTAATTTGTTATGCAGAAAAAAAAGCAGATGATATTTTAAAAGCAACGGGCACGCTAGACAATATTGCAAGTTTCTCTTTGCAAAAAATATTACTTAAAAACGCAGACAACGCCAACGCCGTTTATTTTTCTAGGGTAAAAGATATTGCAATAAACTTAACGGGGGAATCTAAGCAAAGCCTTATCCCACTAATAAAACTAGAAACCGACGATTTTACTCAAAAAACCGAAACGGGAGAAAGTAAAAACACGGCGGTTTTTAACGCAACTACCACCATACTATTAAACAACGGCAAAACGGTAGGAAAGTTTAACAAAGAACAAACGCTTTTTTACAACCTAATAGTTAAAGGCGTTAAAGAAATATATTTCGAAGTGCCTTTAACAGAAAATTCTACCGCGTTACTAAAAGTAATAAATAGCAAAAGAAAAATTAAAATTTATCCCCAAGGGGAACTTGCAAAACTAAAAATAGACTTGAGTTTAAACGTATATTTAATTGATATAAAATCTTCTCAAATTTTCGAAAGTGGCGGAACTAACGTCGTGCCAACCGATATTTTACAAAAAGCCGATAAAAAAGTAAGAGAACAAATAGAAAACTTAGTAGATATATCTAAAACTACTTCTTGCGACTTTTTTGAAATAAAAGACAATCTTTTTAGGTTTTACCCAAAGTTTTACTCTGCCAATAAAAATTTTGACATAAGCAATACTTTGGTAGAAGTAAACGTTAGCATAAAACCTTTAGACAAAAACTAGAGTTTGACAATAATAAATTATTTAATAGGTTATTCGACAAAATACCCCTAGCATAAAGTGTTAAAATTTTTGCTAGGGGTTTACTATGAAAAAATTAGACTTTAAAAAAATAAAAACTTTTACTTTTATTTTTATTGCGTTTTGCCTTTTGTCTTTTACAAAAAAATACGGATATTCTTCTTTGGCGTTGCCAACTTATATTGCGTTACTTTATAACGGATTTCCCGCCCTTATATTATTTATTTTTTATCAACTAGCAAACCTAGTAGTTTTTGAGCCTATTAGCATTTTGCTAGAATTTATTTCTTCTTTAATAATAACTTTAATTTTTATTTTATACAAAAATAAAAGACCTAGGCTAGAACTTGCCATTTACGTTATTATTGCGCTTTGCCCCTTTATTTATAACGGAATTACCCTGCAAAAAGCCGTCTATATGCTACTTAGCACTCTTTTTACCTTTATTTCTATAGTGGCGGTAAAGGTATTGTTTATAAACAAATTTAGGTATGCTCTCACCCTAGAAGAAGTTACTTCTCTATCTATTTTTATATGCTTTATTTCCTTTGGAATAATCTCTCTTTTATCTTATTCGGTATACAAGGCGGTGGCGGTTTTTTTAGTGCTACTATCTTGCTACCTTTTAGACTCTTACGGCTTAATAGCGTCTTGCGTGTTAAGTTTACCGCTATGCGTAAGCGACTTATCTATAGAACCACTTGGTATTTTTATGCTTTATAGTATGGCAATTTTGGTTTCTATAAAATATTCTAGATTGCTCTCGTCTACGCTAGTACTCGGCATAGAAATGGCTATATTATATTTAACCAATATTTATAACGACTATAACTATCTGCAATTATCTTTATTTATATCCGCCGTATTTTTGTTTGCATTTCTGCCTAAAAGTTACGCGCAAAGCATAAAAGAAAAGATTTTTAAATTTAAAGATAAAAAACTACCAAAAGTTGCAATAAACCGCATGCGAACAAGCCTTTCCGCTAGCCTTTACGAAGTGAGTTGCGCGCTTGTAGATATGCAAACTAGCATAAAAAATATTAAAAGTTTAACCCTGTCGGAAGAACAGATAAAAGAAAATATAATTACTTGCGTTGTAGAAGAAGTTTGCCTAACCTGTCCTTTAAAAAACACTTGCCACCAAAAAAGATTTCCTTCTTACGAGATACTAATAAAACTAGCAACCATAGGTATTGCTAGGGGTAAAATTACGCTAATTGATTTACCGATAGAATTTAGCAAAAACTGCTCTTTTTCTAACAATATTTTATACGCGTATAATAAGCAAATTTCTCTTTATAAAGACGCGTTAAAACAAAGTAAAACTTTTATAGAAGAAACCGAACTATTATCTTTACAAACGTCTTCTTTATCGGGTGTGTTAAAAGAATTTGCATCTTCTTATAGCAAAACCCTACCATTTTTTGCCGACCAAGAAAAAATTATTGCCAAAGCCTTGCATAAAAACGGAATAGTTTTTAGCGAACTTATGATTTTCGGCGAAGAAGACGATATGCAAGTTTATCTTGTTTTAGAAAAAACGGAATACGATAGTAAAAACTTAGTAGAAATTTTATCTTCTACCTTGCCTTTTGCCGTTATACCGGAAAAAGTAATAAACGTATCGCTTAGTTTCGTTGCGGTGTGCTATAAAAAAGCCCCTTTGCTAGACGCCGTTTTCGGCATTTCTCAAAGGGCAAAAGACAACGGGGATATTTGCGGAGATACCCACTCTCTATTAAAACTAGGCGCAGGCAAATTTGTAGTTGCCATAAACGACGGAATGGGTAGCGGTAAAAAAGCAAATGCAATAAGTGGGCTATCTTGCGGTTTAATAGAAAGTTTTTTTAAAGCGGGGTTAAATAGCGACCTAGTTTTAAAAACCGTAAACAAAATTTTAGCCATAACTTCTACCGACTCTTTTACCGCGTTAGATTTGGCAATTATCGACTTGTACAAGGGGTTTTGCGAGTTTATTAAAATAGGCTCGCCCTACGGTTATATTATAGAACGAGACGGTATAAAAATAGTAGAAGCATCTTCTTTACCACTCGGCACGATAGAAGAAATAGATTTTAAACCTGCAAAAACGAACTTACTTAGTGGGGATATGTTGGTACTCGTGTCAGACGGCGTTGCCGACGCTTTTGGCTCTAGCACGGACGTGTTAGACTATTTAAAAACTTTAAACACACTAAATCCCCAAAACCTTGCCGATAGCATAGTAAACAAGGCTTGCGAATTAGATATTACCCCCAAAGACGATATGACCGCCCTTTGCGTAAAAATATACCAAAAAGCAAAATAATTTTAAAAATTTTATTTATTCTCTTGACAAGTGTACCCCCCCCCTATGATATAATTTTTATGCTAAGTTTTTAGCAAATTATACTATTTTTAAACAAAGCATTTCTGCTTTGGGGAGGTTAAGTTGAAAAAGTTTTTTAAAGTATTATTCAATATTTTTTGGGTAATATTTGCAGGCTTATCTAATGCTATATGTAGCGCCGTTATGGGTGTTGCATGTTTTATTACGATAATTGGTATACCTTTTGGTCTACAACATTTTAAGTTTATTAAACTAGTGTTTACTCCTGCAGGAAGAAAAGTAGTTACAAATTTTTACAAACACCCTATTATGAATATTTTGTGGCTCATATTTGGTGGGTTTGCCAGATATTTAATTCAAATACTTTTAGGCGTGGTTTTTTGCGTTACTATAATAGGAATTCCTTTAGGACTACAATTGTTTAAAATTGCACAATTTAACTTAGCGCCTTTTGGGGCAGAAATAGTTTGGGATGGTGATTATACAAACAATAAAGACACCATTTACGACTACAACCTTTTGTTTGAAAAAATTAATGCTAATCCAAGTGTAACGTTTTCTAATAAAGGTCAAATACAAGACGTATCGTATTACATAAGAAATAATCAAGAATTAATTAAGTCCGAAACACAACTAGAAGAAAAAGGAAATAAACTAATTAGACAACTCAATTTTTTTGCTATTATTTTTGCTATATTAGCAGTGATAATAGTTTGTTTTGTAGTATTGAGTAATGAAGAAACATTTGTTAAATTTAATCACATTACCTCTATGATAATTATTATCATATTTACACTCATCCCAATGATTATTGGTTTTATAATTTCTGAAATATGTTTTTACAATATAATTAGAAAACCAAAATTAAAATTATATAAAACTCATTATAATTTCTTGTTTACATATTACCCTAATAATGCCCCAAGAAAAGCATTAAACACTTATAAAAAAGGCTCAGTTAAAAATTCTTTTAGTACTCTTGCCTGTACTCTAATTTTATTACGAACACTGCCACAAGGGGTTTATTCTGAAACACACAATGTAAACGAAAATAATATCCCAAACGATATTTTAAACAACACTGCACAAACAATACAAAACGAAACGAAAGTTCATGCGTTATCGAGCGGTCACTCTCAATTAAAAGAAGATTTAGCAGATTACGAATTGTTATTTAACAGAATTAATTACAATTCTGATAAAGTTATTAATAAAGACGGAAAAGAACAAACCGTTGCAGAATATATAAAAAACAACCAAGATGTTTTAAAAGAAGAACAAAAAACAGTTAAAATAAGTAAACTAATCGGAAAATTAGTTCTTATTTTAGCACCTATAATATTTATTTTATTAGTTATAGTTGAAATAAAATTTTACTTTATAAGTACATTAGGATACAACTTGCTTATTTCAATGTTAATTATAACTGCAATAGACGCTGGAACATCGTTCTACTTATATTATTTTATAAGTACTAAAATATTTAAAAAACTCATTATAAAAACACTTAAAACTCATTATTCTTTTTTATTTGATTATTATTTAGACGGACAAGAAGAACCTATCCCTTATACAAAAAATCATTTTCCTATTTTACCTTTAAAAACAACGTACACAGAAGCGTTATTAGTAAAAATTAATAAGAAAAATACAGAAACCATTTCTTCTACCACAACGGACACAACAACTCCTACGGACAAATAATTAAAAACAACTAATTAAATCTCATAAATTAATATCCTCCTTTTGTCATTTTCGCTTGCGGAAATCTTAAAGGGGGATATTAATTAAACAATACTACCTTTACAACGTAAAACAACCCTTTTCGGATTTCCGAAAAGGGTTGACTTTATTCGTTTTAATTTTACAAAGTAATAAATTAACTTTTTATTATATCGCTAATTACGTTAGGGATATAGGTTATGGTGTCGCGCGCGGTCATAGAATAAGAATTTATATTTTTTTCTGCTTGCTCGCCTGCAACGCCACAAATATACGCGCCTAATATTGCAATTAAATCGGTCGTTTGGGTGCTATATCCGCATAACCCCGTTAGTACGCCCGTTAAAACGTCGCCACTGCCGGCGGTACTCATACCGCTACAACCTTTATCGCAAATATAAACGCTTTCTCCATTAGTAACGATAGTGCTACTACCCTTTAACAAAAGCGTTACTCCGTATTCTTTTGCAAACGCCATTGCCAAATTTATTGGGTTTGCTTGTATTTGTTCGATAGTATATTTTGTTAGCCTAGAAAATTCTTTTACGTGTGGTGTTAAAATAATTTTACAATTTGCACGTTTTAAAATTTCCACCCCAACCCTTGCTAGAGCGTTTAGTCCGTCGGCATCTATAACCAAAGTGCCCGTGTAATTAGAAACTAAATGTTCTACAATCCTTTCGTTATCGCCACCGTTATCTGCGCCCATACCAAATCCTAGGGCTTTTACCCCGTCTATAAGTTGATTTAACGCCTTTTTATCATACTTTAACACACCTTTTTTGCTCGGCATAGAAACGAGCGTACTCTCTATTAAATAAGGCGAAACGCTATCTACAATTTCTTCTGGCACGGCAAGTTTTACAACCCCTGCACCAACCTTTAAACTAGAAAGAGCGCAATTTGCAAGTTTTGTAGCGCCACTATAAGAAACGCTTCCGCCAAGTATTGCAACGTAACCAAAATTGCCCTTGTGAGAGTTATAAGCCCTAGCAGAAAACATATCTTTAAAATCTTGCTTTTCTACTAAATAACCTAAACTTTCTTCTACGGGGATACCAATTGGCGCAAGCAATACTCTACCGCAAAAATCTTTTCCGTCGTTAATATAATATCCCGGTTTTAAACAATTAATAGCAACCGTTAAGTTTGCCCTAACGCAAACCGTTGCAAGCCCGTTATCGCAGTTTAGCCCGCTTGGTATATCCGCGCTTATAACGTAAGCCCCACTACAATTTATTTTATCTATAACCGTAGCAATATCGCCCCTAATTTGACCGGTAAACCCAACGCCAAGTATGGCGTCTACTATAATGTCGTAACCTTTAAAATCTTCTCCGTTATAATTAAAGCACTCTATACCTGCGGTTTTGCATTTACCATAATAATAAACGCTTTCTTCTGTAAAATTGCTCTTTGCTAGGCAAACTTTTACGTCGCACCCCTTTTCTTTTAAAAGCAACGCAAGCACTAATCCGTCCCCGCCGTTGTTTCCGCCACCCGAAACTATCAAAGTTTTTTTATCGGTGTAGTTGTGCGCGTATAATAATGCCTTACCAGCGTTAAGCATAAGTTTTAAAGAACTAACACCCGCTTGTATGCAATTGTAATCGTTGTTTCTCGTTTGCTCTCTAGAACATATAATTTTCATTTTTATACTCCGTTTCCCCTTGTACTATGGTTGCTAGCACGTTAAAATCTTTATCTATAATAGCAAAATCGGCATACTTTCCTACCGAGATACTACCTACTTTATCAAAAATACCCAAAC
>JAGAUH010000206.1 GCA_017620875.1 Clostridia bacterium | reverse complement strand
CAACTGGGTGTTGGAATCTAGTTGGGTTGGTTGAGTTACCAGTGATTGAAACGCCAACGTTTTCGAGTTGCATGATAGCAACGCCTTCTGGAACGTTGTCTGCGCCGTAACATTTAACTTTTGCTCTATCTCCGTCAGAATATGCTTTTTCGTAAACAACCTTAACTTCTTCTGTATAAGGGTCAAATTCGGTTTCTACGTAAGTAAATCCGTTGATACGAGAAATAATCATAGCGGCGTCTTTACCAAGGCCGTTTAAGATAACTCTTAAAACTTTGCTACGAGATTTGTTAGCGTTTAATGCAATTTTAATAGCGCCTTCTGCAGCGGCAAAACTTTCGTGTCCGGCTAAGAAACAGAAACAATCCGTTGCGTCGTCAAGTAGCATACTAGCAAGGTTTCCGTGTCCTAAACCAACTTTTCTGTTTTCTGCAACAGAACCAGGGATACAGAACGCTTGTAATCCTTCGCCAATAGCGATAGCAGCGTCTTTTGCTTTTACGCAACCTTTTTTAATTGCGATTGCAGCGCCTACTGTATAAGCCCAAACTGCGTTTTCAAAGCAGATTGGTTGAGTTTCTCTAACGATTTTATCACAGTCTACGCCTTTTGCTAGACAGATATCTTTACATTCTTCGATAGAGTTGATTCCATAAGTTTTTAATACGGCGTTGATTTTGTCAACACGTCTTTCATAAGATTCAAATAAAGCCATTATTAGTTACCTCCTTACTCTTTTCTTGGGTCGATATACTTATAAGCATTAGCGAATCTGCCGTAAGTTCCCATAGCCTTTTTCCAAGCTTCGTTTGGTTCCATACCTTTTTTAATAAAGTCGGTCATTTTACCTAACGATACAAACTCGTATCCGATAATTTGCATATCTTCGTCTAAGGCAAGTCTGGTTACGTAACCTTCTGCCATTTCTAAGTATCTAGCGCCTTTAAGTTTAGTACCGTACATAGTACCAACTTGGCTCCTTAAACCTTTACCTAAGTCTTCTAGACCAGCACCAACAACTAAACCGTCGTCTGAGAAAGCAGATTGAGTTCTACCGTAAACTATTTGTAAAAATAATTCTCTCATAGCCGTGTTGATAGCGTCGCAAACAAGGTCTGTGTTTAATGCTTCTAAAATAGTTTTGCCTGGTAAAATTTCACTAGCCATAGCAGCAGAGTGAGTCATACCGGAACAGCCTATAGTTTCTACTAAAGCCTCTTCGATAACGCCTTGTTTAACGTTTAGTGAAAGCTTACAAGCACCTTGTTGTGGTGCACACCAGCCTACACCGTGTGTAAAACCGCTAATGTCGGTAATTTGCTTTGCGGCAACCCACTTTCCTTCTTCTGGAATAGGAGCAGGATTGTGACGTGGTCCTTTAGCAATACATACCATTTCTTTAACTTCGTTGGAATATTGCATTTTTTATCCTCCATAAAACTTAAAAATTTTTATATTTTTAATAAGTATAACATAAATTAATTAAATTTACAAATATTTTGTTAAAACTTATTTGCTAAATAGTAATAAAAATGTTAAAATAGTATAAAAAGTTGGTATTTTTGCTAGTTTTTGCTTTAAAATTTTTATTTTTAACAAAACTAGAAGATATTTAAGTAGAAATAACCATAAACAAACATTGTAGGAGAATTATTATGGCTAACGTTTACGACGTTTTAAAAGAAAGAGGCTTTATTAAGCAAACCATTTACGACGAAGATTTATATAAAATGCTAGAAGAAGAAAAAATTTCTTTTTACGTAGGATTTGATCCAACTGCGGATAGTTTGCACATTGGTCACTATATTCCTATTATGGCAATGGCTCATATGCAAAGGGCAGGGCATACTCCTATCGCATTATTTGGCGGTGGTACGGGTATGATAGGCGACCCTAGTGGCAGAAGCGATATGCGTAAAATGCTAACTAAAGAGCAAATCGACTATAATATTTCTAAGTTTAAAGAGCAAATGTCTCGTTTTATCACTTTCGAAGGGGAAAACGCCGCTATTATGGCAAACAATGCGGATTGGTTACTAGAATTAAATTACGTTGAGTTTATTAGAGATATCGGCGTACATTTTTCGGTAAACCGTATGTTATCTGCAGAGTGCTTTAAACAAAGATTAGAAAAAGGTATGACTTTTTTAGAGTTTAACTATATGCTAATGCAAGGTTACGACTTTTTATATCTAAACCAAAAATACGGTTGTAAGTTAGAAGTTGGCGGAGACGACCAATGGTCTAATATGCTTGCAGGCGTAGATTTAATAAGAAAAAAAGAGCAAAAAGACGCGTTTTGTCTAACTTGTACTTTGCTATTAAATAGCGAAGGTAAAAAGATGGGTAAAACCCAAAAGGGAGCATTGTGGCTTGACGAAGAAAAATGTTCCGTTTACGACTTCTTCCAATATTTTAGAAACGTGGAAGACGTAAAAGTTGCAGAGTGTATGAAACTACTTACTTTTATGGAACTAGAAGAAATTGCCGAACTTACTAAAGAAGGCGCAAACATAAACTTTGCTAAAGAAAGACTTGCTTACGAAGTTACAAAACTCGTTCACGGACAAGAAAAAGCAGATAAGGTTTTAGCGCAAGTAAAGGCGGCGTTTAGTGGAGACGTTTCTCAAATGGCTACGCTAGAAGTAGAGCCAACAAAATCTATCCCAGACTTATTAGTTTTAGCAAACTTTGCAAAATCTAAAGGCGAAGCAAGAAGACTAATCGAAGGTGGCGGTGTTATCGTAGACGGACAAAAGGCAACTTCTTTAGAGATTTCAGAAGAAGTTTTTGCAAAGGCGGATTTCGTATTGCAAAAAGGTAAAAAAACACATATAAGGGTAATTTTTAAATAATGGCATATCTAACCGTTAAAGGCGAAGGCGTTTACGAAAAGATTATAGAAAAGAGTAGGTTTATTACTTACTCTTTTTGTGTAACTACGCCCGAGCAAGCAAAAGAATATTTAGATAAAATACGCAAAAAGCATAGTGATGCAACGCACAACTGCTACGGCTATAAACTAAAAGACGGAACTAGTAAATTTAGTGACGACGGAGAGCCTAGCGGTACTGCCGGCGCGCCTATTTTCGAGGCCATAAATACAAGTAACCTTGTAGACGTTATAGTTGTAGTAACAAGGTATTTTGGCGGTGTAAAATTAGGGGCAGGCGGACTTGTTAGGGCATACTTTAACTGCGCTAAAGAAGGGTTAGATAACGCCGAAAAGCAAGAGTTTATAGAGTGCGAAAATTACGTTGCCTTTTTATCTTACGAAGAATTTAACGCTTGCAATAGTTTTTTTAATAGTCCTATCGTAAAGGTAAAAGAAAAAGAGTTTTCTTGCCAAGTTAAGGTTGAGTTTTGTGTTAAAAAAGGCGAACCCGTAGAGCAAAGGCTTGCTAGTATTTTAAATAAAAAACCGCCTATAAGTCGATTATATACTTCTTTTGAGGTGTTTTAATGAAAGAAATAACGCAAATTGCAATGCAAAAGCATAGCGCAAAACATTGTAATATTTATTTAGATAACGTTTTTTATTGCTCTTTAAGGTTAGAAACGGTTGTTTTAAAAGGGCTTAAAGTGGGGCAAATAATAGACGAAAAAACTCTTGCCGAAATGCAGATAGAAAGCGAGTTTACCCACGCGTTAGATAGGGCTATGACTTATCTTACAGGCTCTGTAAAAACCAAAAAGCAAGTGAGAGATTATCTAGTAAAAAAAGGCTACACCGAAGAACTCGTTTTAAAGGTTTTAGAAAAACTAGAAGACTGCCGCTTTTTAAACGACGAAGCCTACGCCGAAAGGTATACGGAAGTTGCTTCTGGGCAAAAGGGCAAGTATTTAATAGAGAGAGAACTTAGGGCAAAAGGCATAGACGAAAGCACTGCAAAAAAGGTTTTAGAAGACTTTGCCGACGACCAAGAAGTTGCTTTTTCTATTGCGCAAAAAGCCTTAAAAGGCAAAGAGATTAACAAAGAAAATTTAGCCAAAGTTTATCGTAAACTACTTTCTAAGGGCTTTTCTTACGAAACTTGCACCGCCGTTATAGACAAACTAAAACAAGATTTAGAAGATTAAAAATTTCAAGCCATTACTTTTAGTAATGGTTTTTTTGTTAAAAAATATTATTTTTTAAAAATAAAACGCATTAATCTATTGAAAAACAAATATAATTGTTGTATAATTTAATATAGAAAATAATTTTTTTGGAGGCATAAATGAATATTTTAGTTCCCGGTGGCGCTGGATATATTGGTAGCCACACCGTT
>JAGAUH010000205.1 GCA_017620875.1 Clostridia bacterium | reverse complement strand
TGGTTGTTTTACCTTACCTATCGAATTAAAACTTGTAAAAACTTCTTCTTCGTATAGGTTAATACAAAACCCCGTACAAGAAGTGGAAAATATAAAAGGCGAAAGTTTGTTTTCTATAACTGACAAAACTTATAACAATACTAACGCGTTACAAGGTGTAAAATCTAACAGTTTCGAGTTAAATGCCGAAATAGACGTAAATAATTCTTCTAATTTTACTTTAAGTTTTTGCTTAGGCGACGGCGATGCCACAACGCTAACATACAACAAGTCTAATGGGGAAATAACCTTTAACAGAACTCAAAGTAAATATGGTTTCGAGGCGTTAAAAAATAAGGGTATACACACTTTTAAAGTAGATAATTCTACCAACGCAAACGGAATTATGAAGTTAAGGTTATTTGTAGACGTTAGCAATATAGAGTTGTATATAAACGACGGATACTACTATTTTATAGGAAGAATTCAACCGTTTAGTTCTTCTCAAGATATGAGTTTAATTGGCGAAAAAGTAGTGGTAAAATCTTTGTCGGTAAATAAATGTAAACAATTGTTCGTTAAAGAAGATGCAAGCGCTATCCACGTTGGCGATTCTTCTACGATTTTTGCCCTAATTGGCGGGGCGGACATAGTAAGAGACGTTTACGTTTTAGGTGCTAACGAGCCTATTTTAACCGTTGGCGATTCTAGTAAAATTAGCGCTACTTTATCAAACGGAAAACTAACAATAAAAGCCTTATCTTCAGGTGTAACTTACGTGAGAATTAGCGCGGGAAATTATTATAAAGACCTAGAAGTTTTAGCGTATAACCAAGGGGAGAGTTATTTTAACAACCAAATAGGCAACTTAACTATTTCGGGTGGTAAAATAAATATTAGCCCACTTGATATGCAAATAGTATCTGATGGTGGAGATGCCGTTGCATTTTCTAACGTAAACGCTAAAAACGTAGAGTATAGCGCGGATATTAGGATGGAAAACAACGGCGCAGGCGCGCTACTTATTAGGGCAGACGGCACTAACGACAATTTTTATAGCGTCAATATAGATAAAAACGCAAACGTGGTTAAATTTTGGAAAAAGGTAGACGGAGCGGTAAAAGACATTGCGGTTAAATCTACTAATATAAACTCTAGCGAGTTCTATAACTTAAAAGTCGTAGCGTTGGGCGCTAGTATTAAGGTGTATTTAAACAATCAACTATTAATAGACGCGGTAGATTATTCTTTAACGGAAGGTAAATTGGGTTTAAACGTGTTTCAAACAAGCGCAAGATTTAATAATATTAAATATACCGTTTTAAATGCTCAAGAAGGTAACGTAGATGCTCTTGGCGTGCTAACCAAAACAAACGCGTCCGTTAGCGTAAATAACGGCGTTATAGATTTTAACAATACTAGCGGTGGCGGAGACGCTTTTATGGTTGGTAGTGTAAACGCTAGTAACTTTATTTTAAAAGGCGAAATTGCCATTGGTGGAGAGGGAGCAGGCGCGTTTATTTTAAGATATCAAGATTTAAATAACTTCTACTGTGCAAACCTAGATACAACCATAAACGCTTTAAAACTTTGGAAAAAAGTAAATGGTAATTCTATAGTGGTAAAACAAGTTTCTCAAGATATAGTAAAAGGCGAGTTTTATAGCGTTAAAGTCGAAATGGTTGGTGCATCTATTAAAATTTACGTTAATAACGATATCGTGTTAGACGTTTTAGATTCCGATTTTACTTCTGGTAAAATAGGCTTAAATAGTTGGATTACCGATTGTTATTTTAAAAATATTTCCATAGAGCAAGGTGTAAGCGGGTATACTTGCTTTGGCGAAATTACAACTCAAAATGCTATTATCTCTCAAAATGGCGGAGAGTTTACGCTAGATAATATAAACGGTGGAGATGCTTTTATGGTTGGTAGCGCTAGTTGTGGTAACTATACCATTAGCGGAGATATTAGTTTAGGCGGTGTTGGTGCAGGTTCGTTTATACTTAGATACGTAGATAGTAACAATTTTTATTGCGTTAATATAGATAGCGAGTTTAACATTGTAAAGGTTTGGAAAAAGGTAAACGGAACTTCTACTATAATTGCTCAACACTCTACAACTATAAATACAAACACAATTTATAATTTAAAAATAACCCTAAACGGTAGCAATATAAAAGTATCTTTAAACGATATTGGGGTTATCGATTGCCAAGACAATTCTTTGTCTTACGGAAAAATTGGGTTAAATAGTTGGATGATAGACGTGGTTGTTTCTAATATAAAATGCTACGTATAAGTTGGTAAAACGTACGATAATATTCCCCTACTAATTTTAGTAGGGGATTTTTTTGTAAAAAGGGTAAAATAGTAAAATTGGTAAAGTTTTAAAATAATACCATATTGACAACTAGACTGTTTTAGGGGTATAATATTAAGTGGATAAAAAGGAGTAACGCATGAAAATTACTTTACCTACCCCGCATATGAGTGACGAGGGATACGAAAAAGAATATATTAAAGAGGCATTTGATACCAATTGGATAGCGCCACTTGGTAAAAACGTTACCGAATTCGAAAACGAAATGGTAAAATTTTTAGGCGCTAAAGAAGCCGTTGCTTTATCTAGCGGTACTGCTAGTATACATTTGGGCTTAAAAATGCTAGGCGTAAAACAAGGGGATATAGTATTTTGTCAATCTTTTACCTTTAGTGGTAGTTGTAATCCCATTGCTTATTGCGGAGCAAAACCCGTTTATATAGATAGCGAAATTACTAGTGGTAATATGAGCCCAATAGCATTAAAAAAGGCGTACGAAAAATACCCTAATCCTAAGGCGGTAATAATAGTAGACCTATACGGAACGCCTGCCAATTACGACGAATTATTGCCTATTATAAAAGAGCATAATACCCCTATTTTAGAAGACGCTGCCGAGGCGCTTGGCGGTAAGTATAAAGGAGTATATCTTGGGCTATATGGCGATTGTGGGGTACTTTCGTTTAACGGAAATAAAATTATAACCACTAGCGGTGGCGGTATGCTACTAGTAAATAATAAAGAGCAAAAAGACAAGGTTGTATATTGGTCAACCCAAAGTAGAGAAAAGTGCCTTTGGTACGAGCATAAAGAAATTGGTTATAACTACCGCCTTAGCAACGTTCTTGCAGGTATTGGTAGGGGACAACTAAAGGTTTTACAAAAGAGAGTAGACAAAAAAAGAGAAATTTACGCTACTTATAAAAAACGTTTTGAAGGTTGTAAATACATAACTATGTTTGGCGAGCAAAAAGATAGCGAGCCTAATAGGTGGCTTAGCGTAATAAGTTTAAAAAACACTAAAGTTAAGGCTATGGAATTAATAGACTATCTATTTAAAAACGAAGTGGAAACTAGACCTGCTTGGAAGCCTATGCATATGCAACCCGTATTTAAAGATTGCGACTTTTTTAGCGAGAAGCAAGTCGGCTCTACTTGTCAAGATATTTTTGAAAGTAGTATTTGTCTTCCTAGCGATACTAAAACGGATTTAAAAGATATAGAGTTTGTTGCAAAACTTATTATAGATTACTTAGAGAAAAATAGTTAAGGAGTGTTATGCCAAAACCATTAATATATAGCCTAATTAGTTTAGGCGTGCTAGTAGTAATATTTTTAATATCTATACCGCTATACAAAAAAGGTTTTAAGCGTTTTTACGATATAGTATT
>JAGAUH010000204.1 GCA_017620875.1 Clostridia bacterium | reverse complement strand
TATTGCTTCTCATAAAGTAAATGGTGTTTCTGCACTTCATAGTGACATCATTAAACAAAGTATCTTTAAAGATTTTGCCGATACTTATAAAGATAGATTTACAAACGTTACTAACGGTATTGCTTACAGAAGATGGCTTTGTCAATCTAACCCAGAACTTTGCGAATTGTTAGACGAATGCATTGGTACTGGTTATATTAAAGATGGTAGCAAACTTGCTGACTTTAAGAAATTCGAAAAAGATGCTTCCGTTTTAGAAAGATTAACAAAAATTAAACAAATAAAGAAAAATCAATTCTGCGAATATATCAAAAATAAAACGGGCGAAGTTATCAACCCTGATAGTATTTTTGACGTACAAGCAAAGAGATTACACGAGTATAAGAGACAACTTCTTAACGCAATGTATATTATTTACCTATACAACGAGTTAAAGAAATATCCAGATATGCCAATGACTCCAAAGACCTTTATTTTTGGTGCTAAAGCCGCTCCAGGATACTATCTTGCAAAACAAATTATCAAGTTAATTTGCTATCTTGCTCAAGATATCAACAATAACCCTGATAAGAGAATTAGAGAAAAGTTAAAAGTTGTTTACTTAGAAGATTATAACGTTTCTATTTCAGAAAGATTAATGCCTGCTACCGATATTTCAGAGCAAATTTCTCTTGCTGGTAAAGAAGCAAGTGGTACCGGTAATATGAAGTTTATGATTAACGGTGCTTTAACTATTGGTACAATGGACGGTGCTAACGTAGAAATGCACGGTCAAGTTGGCGACGACAACATTTATATCTTCGGTTTAAGAGCAAACGAAGTAGAAGATTTATGGAAGAGAGGATATAACTCTTACGAATTCTACAATAACAATGCTAAACTTCAAGGTGTAATCGACGCATTAAAGCAAGGCTTTAACGGTCAATCTTTCGAGATGTTTAGAGAGTATCTATTAACAAATTCTCCAATTGCAGATCCTTATATGTGTATGGCAGACTTTGCTAGTTATGCAGATACTCACGCTAAAATGGATAAAGATTACTTAAATAAAAAGAAATGGGCTAAGATGAGTCTAAATAATATCGCAGGTGCTGGTTTCTTCTCTGCAGACAGAAGTATTAGAGACTATGCAGACAATATTTGGAACATTAAGCCTATAAGAAGTAAAGTAGAAAAATAATTGCAACGTAGGTTTTTATGATTTACTATAATCCGTTGGATACTGCTTGCAAAAGTATAACGGGGGCAGTATCCGACCAAGAACAACTAAAAATCAATATCAAAATAAGTGATGCCGCAAGGTGTCGCTTAATTTTGAAAAAGGATGATGATGGTTCTTTTAAAGCCTACGAAATGGATAAAGAAAAAGATAATTGGTTTTCTTGTGTAATAAATCCATTAAAAAGAGGGCTTTATTGGTATTATTTCGTTTACGATAACGAATATTGTATTGGTCTTGGTCACAATTATCAAGCGCAAGTTCAAACAAACGTTTGGTATTATCAACTTTTAGTTTACGAAAATGGTTATTCTACACCGGATTGGTTTAAGGGTGGAATAATGTATCAAATTTTCCCTGACAGATTTTATCGTGAGGGAGATTTTGTAGTACCAAAAGGTAAGGTTAAAAGAGAAGATTGGTTTGGTATACCTAGTTACAAGCCTGTAAACGGCAAAGTTTTAAATAACGATTTCTTTGGTGGCAACCTTAAAGGAATAGAGGCAAAACTAGATTATTTAAAAAGTTTAAACGTTTCTACAATTTACCTAAATCCTATCTTTTCTTCTTATTCTAACCACAGATACGACACTTCTGACTATATGAAAATAGATTCTGTTTTGGGGGATGAAGAAGATTTAAAATCCCTTATAGAATCAGCAAAAAAACTAGGCATAAAAATCATATTCGACGGTGTGTTTAACCACACTGGCGACGATAGTATTTACTTTAATAAATACGGAAAATTCGATACGGTTGGTGCTTACCAAAGTAAAGATTCGCCATATTATACTTGGTATACTTTCCAAAATTTCCCCGACACTTATACTAGTTGGTGGGGAATAGACGTGTTGCCTACTATTAGCAAAGATTCTAAAGAGTTCGAAAGTTTTATTGCAGGACCTAACGGAATGTTAGAACATTATGCAAAATTAGGGCTTGCAGGCGTAAGGTTAGACGTTGTAGACGAGTTACCAGATAGTTTTGTTAAGAAAATAAGAACTGCTATGAGAAAGCATAATAAGGACAATTTAGTTATAGGTGAAGTTTGGGAAGATGCTACTAATAAAGTTGCTTACGGCGTAAGAAGAAGGTATTTTCAAGGTAGAGAATTAGACTCTGTTATGAACTATCCTTTAAAAAACGCTATTATTAACTACGTTTTATGGCGTAACAGTTTCGAACTTGCAAACACCATAATGTCTCAACTAGATAATTATCCTAAAATGGCTCTAGATTGTCTTATGAATATTTTAGGCACTCACGATACGCCAAGAATAATTACAATTCTTGGTAGAGATAAGGTTTGTAACACTAAAGAAGAATCAGAGTTTGAAAAACTTAGTCCTAGAGAGTATAAAAAGGGTATAGACAAGTTAAAAGTTGCAACTTTAATACAATATACTCTTTATGGGGTACCTTCCGTTTATTACGGGGACGAAGTTGGTTTAGAAGGTAATATGGACCCTTTTAACAGAAAGTGTTATCCTTGGGGTAAAGAAGATAATAATCTTATT
>JAGAUH010000203.1 GCA_017620875.1 Clostridia bacterium | reverse complement strand
TAGGGGGGGTGGTAAAAAGTTTTTTGAGAAACTAAAAAACCGATTTTAAGCAGTTTTGCTTTACGGTTTTTAATTGTGTTTAACGTTAAAAAATGATTGTCTAAAATTATAAGTTATAAAAATTAATTTAGCGTTAAGGGTTAGCATTGTTAAAAAATTACCAACCGAATTGTGTTTTGGTTGTATTAAATTAAAGAAATAAGTTTTTCTTGCAAACCCCTAGCGTATGGCTAAGAGTTTTATAGGTAAAAAGTAGTTACTGTTTGTTTTTAAGGTGACAAATAAGTAATTTTTTAGCAAAAATACAATATTATATTAATTTTTAATGAGTTTTACTTTTTGTTAATAGGGTTGTTTTTGCTTGACTATTTATTTGTAAAGTGCTATATTAAAACAAAAAAACATGTATAATACATGAAAAAGGAGACGGAAATGAAAAAATTTTTAGTAATGATTTTATCCGTTGTGTTATCACTTAGTTGCTTTGCAATGCTAGGTTGTAACGACTCGGAAAGTCAACCACCTCACGAACACGTTTTTGAAGACGAAAACGATTTTTATTGTGACGAGTGTAGTAGTTACGTTGTAGATACAGATGCAGAATTTGCCGAAGCACTTGCTTCTACTACTGCAGAAATCAACGTTATTATTACCGCAGACGTTAGTGTAGATGTAACTGCTTGGGAAACTTTAGCACTTGGCGGAGAAGACACAACTGCTATTAATATTAAGGGTGAAGATGCTAACAAAATCACTTTTAACCAATTAAATAGCGACTGGAGCCACGTTACGGTGAAAAATGCAAATGCAGTTCTTTCTTTAGAAAACGTAACTTTAACTAACTCTGGACACAACGACGGACCTTGGAACAGACACGATATCAACTTTAACGTTAAAGTTGAGATGAAAGACGTTGTTAGTGATAAGGCTTTCGCATTTAAAAAAGGTGCAACTTTAAACAACGTTGTTATTAATGAAAACAACGGAGATTGCTACGCTATTTGGATTCAACCAAACGGTCAAACAGTTTCTATAGACGGTTTAACAATTAACAACGACGTAACGGGTGGTCGTGGAATTAAAATTGACGAACAATACGTTACTGAACCTGCTAAAGTTATTTTAAACGTAAGCAACGCTACTTTTAAAACAAACAAAAAGGCTGCAATTTTAGTTAAGTCTGTTGCAGGTGCAGAAATTACTTTATCTAATATTAATATCGCTAACGTAAACGCAGATAGCACAAACGAAGTTTGGGTTGACTCTGCTAGTAGCGCTTATGCAGATTTAGTAGTTGTTACAGGCGGAAACAAAATAGTAGAAGCGTAATTAACTATTGCGTTAAAAAAAGAAAAAATAGCACTCTTTAGATATCTAAAGGGTGTTTTTTTATATAAAAGAAAACACGCGATAGTGATGTACACTCAAAAGATTAGACAAAAAATCAAATTAAATATATTGGAATTGAGTTCGGTATTTAAGGACTCATAAAAAAAACGACAATGATAAAAGAGTATATATACTTTAAGTCATTGTCGAATAAGGCAAAAGTGTATACACATTAAGTCATTCTCACGCAATATAAGTATTTTATATATATATTGTCATTCTCACGATAGTGGGAATCTTTTTTGCAGTAGCAAAAATAATATAAAATTGCCAAAAGGCAAAGATACTCGTGCAAGCACGAGTGTGACAATACGAATATTAAAAATATTTATATAATTAAGATACCCGACAAAGTCGAGTATGACATAATAACAAAGAAAAACAATTTTATATTGCATAAAATAAAATGCTTTACTAAAATATAATCCCAACAAACAAGTATTTTTTAGCTTTATTATTTGGGTTTGTAAGCAAACAATTGGATAGCCATAAATAAAATAGTAAAGCAATTTTTAATATCTACTTTAATAATTGTTATAGAAATAAAAAACTAATTAAAGGCTTAAAATAGTGGTTGATATTAAATAAGCATTTAATACTTATTATCAATTATTTTTGGGTAGAGCAAAATAAAAAAAAGGTGGGGCGAAAATTTCGCCCCACGATTTTTAAAGATTTTTTTAACTTGTTAGTTAAAACTATTTAATTAAAACTTTTTCTTAAAGAAAAAGAATATTCCTACGCCGGCAGCGGCAATAGCCAAACAAGATAAACTAATAAATAAAGGTAATAGTTTATTGCTTTCGGCATTAAGTTTTGGTATAACTTCCGTTACGCCGTTTTTATATCCACACTCTTTACACTCTTGATGCTTAGCGCCGTTTTTATTAGGGTAAGCAACTTTGTCTACAACCCAAATATAATCGTGGTCTGCTTGGTCTATTTTGTCCCCACAAGCGCAAGCGTGATAGTGTCCGTTTGCATCTTTTTCCCACTCCGTTAAGTTATAGTCGTGTTGGTGAGTAGAAACTTGGATATTGGCAAACACTTGGTCTGCAATAGCGTCGGAATTTACTTCTGAACTAATTTCTACAAAGCAAGCGTTGTCGTTAGAAGCGCTATATAGTAGGTTAGAGAAGTTTGTAGAATCTATTACAACGTTAAATAAATCTGCAAAGTCTATTTCGGTATCGCCTAAAGTTATAGTCATACCGGTTGCTTCTAATCTGTCTAAACCAACTAAAATAACTTTTGCGTTAGGGTTAATTTCGTGTATTTTATCTATGGTAGGGGCAACGTTTGCAACGTAACCTATATAAGAATAAATAAACGCTTCTATTGCTACTTTAACTACAGGCGCGGTTTCGGCAGGTAGATATTCTTCTTCTACTAAAATACTAGTTACGCCGTTTAAGATTTCACTAACTATTAAGTCGGCGTTTTCGCCAAAATATCTAGTCCAATCCATTTGGTAATATTGTCCCATAGACGCGCCTAGCGCTTGGGTTAGGGTATAAGTTAGTAGTCCCGTAGTTTCAAAACCAACGGTAATTAAATCGGCTTTTCTTATTTCTCTAATAAATACGTTTCTTGATATAGACACTATAGAAGAATATTCTGCTAAAGAATATTGGTCTGGGATATAAGAAGAATCTATCATATATCTTAAATCTTCTATACGCATACCTTTTACGCCAAGAGAATTGTATTGCGTTGCTAAATTTAAGCCTAAACTAGTTGCTAGTTTTTCGCCGTAAGTTGGCTCTGTAGAGTTAGTATCTGGTAAGGTAGAGCCGTCGCCTAAAGATAAATAATAAGAGTTAGTTGGGTGAATCTCGTAAGAAATGGTACTACCGTTTTTAACAAGTTCGTCTCGCTCTGAAATTATATCTTGTAGTGCGTTTTCTAAAGTGGTTTCTACCAAGCAGTAGACTGCGTTTAGTTGTTCCG
>JAGAUH010000202.1 GCA_017620875.1 Clostridia bacterium | reverse complement strand
CATCAACAATGGAACATAAATCCTGTCTATGTCCGCAAGGTTTCCCTTGCATATATAGTATATGTTATTTTTTAGTAAAAGTCAATAATACTGTAAAAAAATATTATTTTTTTATCTTTTTCACCTTACCTTGTCATACTCGCTTTGCGGGTATCTTTGCCATTTGGCAATTATATATGTTTTTACTACTGCAAAAAAGATTCCCACGCCTTGCGTGAGAATGACAATATATATAAAATACTAATATTGCGTAAAAATGACTTAAAACGTATATACTCTTTTACCTTTGTCGTTTTTTAATGAATATGAGTTTTTGCTCACCGCTAAACCTTTACCGAACCACTCGACTATCGCGTGGTTTTTTCTTTTATATCAAAAAAAAAAGCAAGGATAAAATTTACCCTTGCTTAATTTTTTAAAATTGGTTTATCCTAAAATTACTCGTTAATTTTAGAAACAACGCCAGAACCAACTGTTCTACCACCTTCACGAATAGCGAATCTTAATCCTTCTTCGATAGCGATAGGAGTGATTAATTTAACGTCGATAGAAACGTTATCACCAGGCATTACCATTTCTCTATCTGCAGGAAGTGTGATAGATCCTGTAACGTCTGTAGTTCTGAAATAGAATTGAGGTCTGTAGTTGTTGAAGAATGGAGTATGTCTTCCGCCTTCTTCTTTCTTTAATACGTAAACTTCACCAGAGAATGCAGTGTGAGGTTTAATTGAGTTAGGCTTAGCAATAACTTGTCCTCTTTGAATTCCCTTTCTGTCGATACCTCTAAGTAGTGCACCAACGTTGTCACCTGCTTGAGCTTCGTCAAGTAATTTTCTGAACATTTCTAGACCTGTAATAACAGAAGTAGAAGTCTTTTCAGTCATACCAACGATTTCTACAGGATCGTTTACGTGAGCAACACCTCTTTCTACTCTACCAGTAGCAACTGTACCACGACCAGAGATTGTAAATACGTCTTCTACAGGAAGTAAGAAAGGCTTATCTGCTTCTCTTGCTGGAGTAGGGATATAACTATCGATAGCATCCATAAGTTTAAGGATAGGTTGACAAGCTGGGTCAGCAATAACTTCAGCGTCAGAAGCGTCGCTAGAAGCTTTTTCTAATGCTTTTAATGCAGAACCTTGGATGATTGGAGTATCATCTCCAGGGAAACCATATTGATTTAATAGGTCTCTAATATCCATTTCTACTAATTCTAGTAATTCTGGATCGTCAACTTGGTCAACTTTGTTCATAAATACTACGATGTAAGGAACGCCAACTTGTCTAGCAAGTAGGATGTGTTCTCTTGTTTGAGGCATTGGACCATCAGTTGAAGCAACAACTAGGATAGCGCCGTCCATTTGTGCAGCACCGGTAATCATGTTCTTAACGTAGTCTGCGTGTCCTGGGCAGTCAACGTGAGCATAGTGTCTAGCGTCAGTTTGATATTCAACGTGAGAAGTATTTATTGTTATACCTCTTGCCTTTTCTTCAGGCGCTTTGTCGATATCTTCGTACTTCATTTTTTGTGCGCCACCCTTTCTGGACATAACCATAGTGATAGCAGCGGTTAAAGTAGTTTTACCGTGGTCAACGTGGCCGATTGTACCGATGTTGATATGCGGTTTACTTCTGTCAAATTTACTTTTTGCCATTTTTGTTTTCCTCCAAATCTTTTTTGTGTTTTTTTATATTTTTAAATTTGATTAACAAAATTAATCTTCTGAATTTTTAACGGCTCTTTCACAGATAATTTTTTCTGCAACTGACTTAGGAACTTCGTCGTAGTGGTCAAATTGCATTGTGTAGTTTCCTCTACCTTGAGTTCTACTTCTTAGGTCGGTAGCGTAACCAAACATTTCTGATAGCGGAATCATAGCGTCGATAACTTTCGTTCCGTTTCTATCGTCTGTAGATTGGATATTACCTCTTCTAGAAGATACGTTACCCATTAGGTCTCCGAAATAATCTTCTGGAGTAGTAATTTCTACCTTCATGATAGTCTCAAGTAGTACAGGTTTTGCTTGTTTAACACCGTTTTTAAACGCCATACTTCCGGCAATTTTAAACGCCATTTCACTAGAGTCTACTTCGTGGTAAGATCCGTCGTAAACGGTTACCTTAAAGTCAACTACTTCGTAACCGGCTAAGATACCATTTTTAGCGGCTTCTTCGATACCTTTTCTAATAGGCTCGATATATTCTTTAGGAATGCTACCACCAACGGTTTTATCTTCAAACTCAAATCCTTTACCTGGTTCTAATGGTTCTAGGGTAACCTTACAGTGTCCGTATTGTCCCTTACCACCAGATTGTCTCTTATACATACCTTCTGCATCAACGGTTGGACGGAAAGTTTCTCTATAAGCAACTTGTGGTTTACCAACCGTAGCATCAACCTTAAATTCTCTTAAAAGTCTATCTACGATAATATCTAAGTGAAGTTCTCCCATACCTGCAATGATAGTTTGTCCAGTTTCTTTATCCGTATAGGTTCTGAAACTTGGGTCTTCTTCTGCAAGTTTGATAAGAGCCATAGTCATTTTTTCTTGGCTTGCCTTTGTTTTAGGCTCGATAGCAACGTTAATAACCGGATCTGGGAATTCCATTCTTTCTAGAATGATAGGCGCGTTTTCTGCGCAAAGCGTATCACCGGTAGTAGTATCTTTTAAACCTACGATAGCGCAAATATCACCTGCGTAAACTTCGTCTAATTCGCTACGAGTGTTTGCGTGCATACGAAGAAGTCTACCAACTCTTTCTTTTTTGCCCTTAGTACTGTTGTATACGTAAGAACCTGCAGAAAGTTTACCGCTATATACTCTAAAGAAAGCAAGTTTACCAACAAATGGGTCAACTGCAATCTTAAATGCAAGTCCGCTAAACGGTTCGTTATCGTCGCTCTTTCTGGTATCT
>JAGAUH010000201.1 GCA_017620875.1 Clostridia bacterium | reverse complement strand
TAAGCTAGCAAGTTTAATTGCGTTGTTTATTTTAGCAATATCCCCTTTGCATATAATGCTTATTAGGTGGGGACTAGAAAGTAATTTAGCGCCCGGCTTTTTACTATTTGGCTTATACTTTTTCGTTAGGGGAATAAAAAGAAATTATCTATTTATTTTTTCGGCTTTATTTTACGGCTTAACGTTGTATTCTTACGCGATAACTTGGGCGGTAGTTCCTATAATAGTATCACTTAGTGGAATATATCTTTTAGTAACTAAAACAAAATTTTCTTGGACGTTTATTGGTATTTCTATCGGTTTATTAATAACGTTAGCAATTCCGCTAATACTTTTCGTTCTAGTAAATAACGGTACTATACCAGAAATAAAAACTAGGGTAATATCAATACCAAAAATGCTAGTTATGAGAGATGCCGAAATTAAGTTTAAAAACTTGTTTAATCCAGAATCTTACCAAGGGTTACTAGATATTATCTTTAAGCAAAACGACGGACACGAACATAATTCTACAGAGTTTGGTTTGTTTTATAAAATTAGTACTCCGTTTATGATAGTTGGTTTAACGGTTCTAATTGTAGACGTAATAAAAAGCGTAAAAGAAAAGAGATTAGAGTTAAAAACTTTTATACTAATTTCTTTAGTTAGTTCGCTTTTAGGCTCGCTTATGCTAGATGGCAAAAACGTAAATAGAGTAAACGCTATACACGTAAATTTAATTTTGCTTATTGCAATAGGTTTAAACTCGCTATTTAACTACTTTAAAAATACTAAAACTTTAAAAAGAGCCTTTATAGTAGGATATTGCGTACTGCTAACCTTTTTCTGTTCGTATTATTTTGGTAGATACAACCAAGATATAAAAGATAATTTTAGATACGGCGCAAAAGAAGCGGTAGAGTTTGTAAACGACCACGAATTTACCAACGTAAACGTAGATGGACATATGTATTTTCCTACGTTACTATTTTTTGACAAAACGCCAACCAATGAGTATTTAGAAACGGTGCAATATTCGGGTTATCCTTCTGCATTTGTGGGGGTTTATAAATTTAGTAAATATACCTATGGTATAGATATTAACGGCGGGTACGACGCGTTTATTTTGCATAACTCAGACTATTGGCGAAATACCTTTATGGATAAGGGATATATAGTGGTAGAGTTTGGCGAATATGCCGTTGCGTATAAAACTTAAATTTTAAGAGAGAACGAAATAAAGTTCTCTCTTTTCGTTTATGCACGATAGGTTTGACAAGGTTTTTGTTTTGGTGGTATAATTTGTTTATTATTTTTTAGGGGATAACTATGGAAAAAGTTTTGGCTAAACCAACTTTAAAACAAAAAATAATTAGTTTTTTTAGCGCAAGGGCTAATTTGTATTTTGTAGGGTTATTAGTTCTTGGCGTTTTGCTAAGAATAATTAGGTTTGGCATAACCCCAACCGGTTTAAATCAGGACGAGGCTTTTGCCGGATACGAAGCCTATTCGCTTGCCAATTACGGTATGGATTCGGCAGGGTACTTTAACCCCGTTTACTTTGTTTCTTGGGGTAGCGGTATGAACGTTTTAGAAAGTTATTTGGCAGTGCCTTTCGTTAAAGTTTTTGGGCTTAACGTTTATACCATTAGATTACCGCAACTAATAATTGCGTTAATTAGTTTGCCTATCGTTTATTTAACCGCTAAACAAGTTTTTAAAAATAACCAAATAGCCTTAATTGCCTTAGGTCTAGCGGTTATATCCCCTTGGCATATAATGCTTAGTAGGTGGGGGTTAGAGAGCAATTTAGCGCCGGGATTATTACTTATTGGTTTATACTTTTTTATAAAGGGAATTGATAAAAATTTCTACTTTATAATTTCGGCGTTTTTTTACGGAATAACGCTATACGCTTATGCAATAAGTTGGGCAGTAGTTCCGTTAACGCTACTTTTTAACGGGTTATACCTTATTTTAACAAAGACTAAATTCTCTTGGAAATATATAGTTTTGGCGGTGTTGGTGCTACTTGTTTTTGCAACGCCTTTAATACTATTCGTGCTAGTAAATAAC
>JAGAUH010000026.1 GCA_017620875.1 Clostridia bacterium | reverse complement strand
TTTATACAAGGATTTATTAAATTTAAACGACTTTATAAACGTAGAAAAAAAGATAGCCCAAAGAGTAAAAGACAGCATGGATAAAAGCCAAAAAGAGTACTATTTAAGAGAACAATTAAAGGCAATACACGCAGAACTTGGCGACGACGAGCAAGAAAAAGAAAAGTTAGAAAAGCAAATTAAAGATAAAAAAATGCCTAAGGATATAGAAGAAAAGGTTTTAAAAGAACTATTTAAAATGTCCCGTATGAATCCTTCTTCTCCAGACTATACCGTAATTAGGGGGTATTTAGATTGGATTTTAGATTTGCCTTTTAACAGTTTTAAACAATAAACCGTAGAACTAAAAGACGCTAAAGCCGTTTTAGAAGCCGACCACTACGGATTAGAAAAGGTAAAAGAAAGAATTTTAGAGTATCTTGCGGTATACAAACTAACGGGCAAACTAAACGGACCTATCCTATGTTTAGTAGGACCACCGGGGGTTGGTAAAACTAGTATTGCCGGCAGTATTGCTAGGGCGCTTGGCAGAGAGTTCGTTCGTATGAGCGTTGGCGGTGTTAAAGACGAAGCGGAAGTTAGGGGACACCGTAAAACTTATATAGGCGCTATGCCCGGTAGAATTATCTTTGGTATGAAAGAAGCAAAGTGTAATAACCCCGTATTTTTATTAGACGAAATAGATAAAATTTCTTCTGACTTAAGGGGTGATCCTGCAAGCGCTATGTTAGAAGTGTTAGATCCGCAACAAAATAATACTTTTAGAGATAGATATTTAGAAATACCATACGATTTATCTCAAGTTATGTTCGTTACAACGGCAAATACCCTAGATACCATCCCTGCGCCATTATTAGACCGTATGGAAGTAATAACTTTAAGCGGTTACACTTATAAAGAAAAAGAAGAAATTGCAAAGAGATACTTAATACCTAGAGAGATAGAGAAAAACGGATTAAATAACAAACTTATCAAGTTTACCGAAGACGGTATTAAGGCTATAATAGAAGGTTACACAAAAGAAGCCGGCGTAAGAAATTTAGAAAGGGAAATTGGTTCCGTTTGTCGTAAGGTTGCAACCGATTATTCTTTAAACAAGAGTAAAAAATTGCGTACTATATCTGCAAAAACCGTTGCCAACTATTTAGGCGCAAGCAAATACGAGGGCTCAGAAATGCTAGAAGATAGTATCGTGGGCGTATCTACGGGGCTTGCTTGGACACAAGTTGGCGGTACTACTTTATCTATAGAAGTAAATTTGTTTAGCGGTAAAGGTAATCTAACTTTAACGGGTAAACTTGGCGACGTTATGCAAGAGAGTGCAAAAACCGCGCTTTCTCACGTAAAGACTTATGCAGAGAGTTACGGTATAGATAAAACTTTATTCGACACTAAAGATTTTCATATTCACGTACCAGAAGGCGCTACGCCAAAAGACGGACCAAGCGCAGGTATTACCATTGCTACCGCAATAGTTTCGGCGCTAACTAATAAAGCAGTTAGCAACCAAGTTGCCATGACGGGCGAAATTACTTTAAGGGGTAGAGTGCTTGCAATAGGCGGACTTAAAGAAAAGGCGCTTGCGGCATATTCTATCGGCATAAGAAAGGTTATTATACCACGCGCAAACCTTAAAGATTTAGAAGAAATACCGGAGGCAATCCGCTCTCAAATAACCTTTATTCCTGTAAAAGAGTTAAAAGAGGTGTTAAAGGAGGCGCTTGTTTAAAGGAAAATAACCAAGGCAGAAGTTATAACTTCGGCAAAAAGTAAAAGCCCATTTATATCTTCTAACTTGCCAATAATTGCAATTTGCGGTAAAAGTAACGTGGGTAAAAGTTCGCTTATAAACATGCTTGCAAACCGCAAAAAACTTGCAAGAACTTCGGTTACGCCGGGTAGAACTAGGCTTGTAAACTACTTTGATTTCGGCTCTTTTATCTTGGCGGATTTACCCGGGTACGGCTTTGCAAAGGTTAGCAAACAAGAAAAGTTAGAGTGGGGCAAAATTATGGAACAATTTTTTCAAGAAACCAAGGTTGCCCATTGTATATCCTTAGTAGACGTTAGGCACAATCCTACCGCGGACGACGTGGATATGATAAACTATTTTCACACTTACGCTTTTCCGTTTACGGTTGTTGCAACCAAGTGCGATAAACTTGGCAAAAGCAAAATAAAGCCACAACTAAAAGTTATTGCTAACTATTTAACCTTAACGGAAGGGGATATAATAGGCGTGTCTAGCGAAAACGGTTACGGCAAAGATAATTTGCTTAATAAGTTAGAGCATATAATAACGGTTTTTAACGAGCAAAATTTAGATAATGAGAATAAAACTGACGACGAGTAAATAAACTACAATATGAATTTGTTTTATGCTCAAGTTAATAAAAAGTTAAAAATTAAAAAACTAAATAATTATAAACTAAGGCATCTTGCATTGCAAGGTGCTATTTGTTTTGTCTTAAAAAAATACAAAACCTTTATCGTTATAGAAATATTGGGTAGGGGTAGGTCCGCAATAGATTTTAACCTTGCAAAGCAAATAGAGATAGAGTATGAATAATTATATTTTAGTAGGCACGCCTAACTGTGGTAAAACCACAATTTTTAACGCAATAACAGGTCAAAAAGAAAAGGTCGGCAATTGGCACGGAGTAACGGCAAAAGCAAAAAAAGGGGGCTATATATCCAAAAATAGCAGTTTTTCCGTTGTAGATTTGCCTGGTATTTATTCTTTAAGCACTTATTCTTGCGAAGAAAAGGTTACGGTTGAGTATATTTTAAAAGGCGAATATAACGCAATAATTTTAGTGGTAGACGCAAGTTGTCCTTATGGTGCAATTACTCTTTTTAAAGAGTTAGTAAAACTAAATAAAAAAATTATTTTGCTATTTAATAAAAGCAATAAAGTAGAGTTAAATAAAGAGCAACTAATAAAAGATAAAATACAGTATTACGAGATAAATCCTTATAACAAAAAAAGCGTTAAAAATTTTGTAGATAATATTTATTATTTAAATGGTAATAAAGGGGATATTCGCTTAGAGCATTTTTTAAATAAGCCTAAAAAATTTTATGATAAAAATTTGCTAAAATGGTACGTGTTGTTGCCGATATTTTTTACGGTTGTGTTTTTATCTTATTTTATTGCGTTTAGTGGTTTTTTAGGCGGTTGGCTAAGTAAAGTTTTGTCTAGCGGAATAGAAACGCTTGCTCAAATGGTTTTGCAATTAAAAGTTAGCAATTTTATAAGCATTATACTCTATAAAACTATAACTTCGCTAAGTGGGGTTATTTCGCTAATACCGCAAGTTGTAATATTGCAAATTTGTTTGTTTATTATAGAAGAAAGCGGACTTAGTTGTAGGTTTTGCGTTATAGTGTATAACGCGCTATCTAAAATTGGGCTTAGTGGCAAAAGTTTGTTTCCGCTAATATCTAGTTTGGGGTGTGGGGCGGTTAGCGTAAAAACTTGCAACGCGTGCGAAAATTTATGCGTTAAAAATAGCACTATAAAACTTACGGCGTTCGTGCCTTGTTCGGCAAAAAATTCCGTTGTAATATTTATTTGTTTAAATTGTTTTAATAAGCCGTATTTAGTTATGTTTTTGGCTTATTTAACGCTTTTAATTGTTGCTTTTTTATACGCGTATATTTGTCAAAAAATAAAAAAGAGCGTAAAAGAAGATATGTTTATAGAATTAGTTGATATATCTTTCCCCAATTTTAAAAGAGTAATTTTGCAAGGGGTAGACGCTTTAGCGGATTTTTTTAAAAAGATAATATCCACTTGTTTAATTATTTGTTTTGCCTTAGCCCTTTTTACTAGCGTAACGCCAAAACTAACAATTGCAAATAGCGTGCAAGACAGCATAATTTGTTTAATTTGCAAACGCTTAGTTTTTATTTTAAAACCGCTTGGTATAACCGACTGGAAAATTTTATTGTCTTTTACGCTTGGGCTTTTTGCTAAAGAAGGGGTAGTAAGCGCGTTTTGTTCGCTTTATACGGGCGGATTAAATTTTGGTTATAAAACGGGCATTATGCTACTTTTTATTACGCTTGTTTATCCGCCTTGCTTAACGCATATTATCGCAATAGAAAAAGAACAAAAGTTTTTAGGGCTTAAAATTTTTATAAAGCATTTACTATTTAGTTATCTAGGCGGGATATATTTGCGTTTTTTATTGACAAATATAGTTATTTTTTGTATTATTACTACATTAATTATAGGAATTTTTATTTTGTATGAAAGAGTTTATTTGTCAAGAAAACGGAAAACTAAGCGTAATTTTGCAAAAGCAAAACCTAAGTTATTCCGCAATACAAAAACTTTATAGAAAAAAGGATATTAAAATAAACGGAATAAGGATTTCTAAAGAGCAACAAGTTAAAAAAGGCGATAAAATAACCTTGTATCTTATAGAGAAAACTACAAACCTAGATATAGTTTATCAAGACGAAAATTTGGTGGTTTTAAACAAGCCACAGGGTATAGAGAGCGTAGATTTTTTTAACTTAGTAAAACAGGTTTTTCCCACCGCTTATTTTACTCATAGGTTAGATAGAAATACGGGCGGACTTATTATTTTTGCCTTAAAAGAAGAAAGTTATAATAGCCTTGTTTTAGCATTAAAAAATAGGACCTTAAACAAGTATTATATTACCGAAGTTTACGGCAAAGTTAAAAAGCAAAACGACACGCTTGTTGCCTATTGCAAAAAGGATAGTAAAAATAGTTTTGTAAAGGTATATGCCGATTATTTGGCAGGTAGGCAAAAAATGATAACGGAATATAAGGTGCTTTCTTATAAAGAAAATTCTACCGTTTTACAAGTAAAATTAGTAACGGGTAGAACTCACCAAATAAGGTGTCATTTGGCGTTTATCGGGCATTTTATAATTGGCGACGGCAAGTATGGTAAAGAAGAAATAAACAAAATTTTTAAAGCGAAAAAACAAAGGCTTTTTGCCTATAAAATAGAGTTTAATTTTTCAAACGGCGACTTTTTAGAATATCTAAATAAAAAAGAAATAACAATAAAAACGGAACTTGCATAACAAATGGCTAATAACAAACGTTAAAATACTAGCGTAAAACGTTATTAAAACCATTGTTAATACGCGCAACTACTGTTGGGGGGAATTTAGTCTTTTTTTGTATGTTTACCTTTATTTATTAGATATAATCTATTAATTAAGGATAGGTAAGTGTTAAAAGATTTTTATAGGGTATTTAAAACTAAAATTAATTTATAAAAATTACAATTTAAACGTAAAATAAAATTAGAACTTGGGTTTTAATCCGAGTTCTTTTTTATTGCGTGTAACTATATTTCTCTTTTAAAAGGTTGCAAATATTTTGCAATTTTTTTTATCTTTACATAAAATTTACGTTTGCTAAACCTAAAAGTGATAGTTATAAAATTTTAAGCACAGTATAATATGGGTGTAATTAAAAAAAAGGAGAATAAAAAAATGAAAAAAATTTTAACAATTTTACTTAGTTGCACATTATTAGTTTGTGGTGCAGTAGGGTTTACCGCTTGTGGCGGAGAAAAAGATATTACGGTAGTGGCTCGTACTCAAGGCAGTGGAACGAGAGAGGCTTTTGATAAAGTAGTAACCGATGGCAAAGGTAATTATCTTGAAATGAAGATTAATGGTGACAGGCACTTCTTTACGACGGATAAAGCAGTTGTTCAGGAAAAAACAGGTCCTGTAATGAGCAAGGTTGCAAGCGATAAAAATGCAATCGGCTACATCTCGCTCGGTTCAGTAAACGATACTATTAAAGCTATAAAAGTAAATGGAGTTGCTCCATCTGCCGAAACGGTTTTAAATGGTTCTTACGTAATCCAAAGACCTTTTGTAATTATGACAAACTCTAAAATTGAACTAACAGATCTTGCAGCAGACTTCTTGTTATACTTAAAGAGTGAAAACTCAAAACAACACGCTGATGATGCAGGTTGTATTTACCTTGCAGACGAAACTAAAAGAGCAAACGAAGGTGAAACTGCTATCCCCGTAGTAGAATACGAAGTAAAATCTTCTCTTCCTTCGGGCGGTAAAATTAAAGTA
>JAGAUH010000200.1 GCA_017620875.1 Clostridia bacterium | reverse complement strand
TCTTACAGAAAGTTTAAAATCGGTTTAGACTGTGCAAACGGCGCTTCTTGGATGATAGCAAAAGCCGTGTTTGGTGCGTTAGGCGCTCAAATGACGATAATTGGTAACACTCCAAACGGACTTAACGTTAATAAAGATTGCGGTTCTACCCACTTAGAAAAGTTGTGCGAACTCGTAAAAGAAAAGCACTTAGATATGGGCTTTGCTTTTGACGGTGATGCCGACAGATGTTTAGCGGTAGACGAACACGGAAACGTTATCGACGGCGACGCTATGCTATATATTTTAGGTAAAAGATTACTTCGTAAAGGTACTTTAAACGGGGATACTTTAGTTGCTACTATTATGTCTAATAGCGGATTAGTAAAGAGCCTAGCAGAACTAGGAATTTCTTGTGAACAAACCGCCGTTGGAGATAGGTTCGTTTACGAAAAAATGCAATCTTCCGATTATAAACTTGGCGGAGAGCAATCAGGACATATAATTCTTAAAAAATACGCAACCACGGGCGACGGAATACTTACTGCAATTATGCTTTTAGAAGAAGTTTGCGATACAAAACTATCTTTAGCAGAACTAGTTAAAGATTTAAAATTATATCCGCAAAAACTTAAAAACGTAAAAGTTAGAGATAAGGCGGAAACTCTTGCCGATGCCGACGTAAACGTTGCTTTAAAACAAGTAAACGATATGATAAACGGAAATGGTAGAGTACTTTTAAGACAAAGCGGAACGGAGCCTAAAATAAGAATTATGGTTGAGGCAGAAACCGAAGAATTATGTGATAAATATATCGATATTATTGCAAAAGTAATTATCGAAAAGGGGTATCAAGTTGATTAAGCAAGTAAAAACTAACGAATTATTCGATTGTCAAGTAGATTATTTAAAAGAATTATTTAACTCTTGCGAATATCCTTGGGAAATGCTTCCTAAAATAAAGGATTACGCAAAAAAACTAATAGAAACGGGGATAGAAGGGTTTACAAAATATTCCGACGACGTTTTAATTGGTCAAAACGTAAAAATTTACCCTACCGCATATATTTCAGGTCCTGCAATTATTGGACACAATACCGAAATTAGGCCGGGTGCATTTATAAGGGGTAGCATAATTACGGGTAGTAACTGCGTTTTAGGAAATTCTTCAGAGTTTAAAAACTGCGTTTTATTAGATAAAGTTCAAGCACCGCATTATAACTACGTAGGGGATTCCGTGCTAGGAAATCACGCGCATATGGGCGCAGGTTCTATTTGCTCTAATTTAAAAGCAGATGGTAAAAACGTAGTTATCCACGGCGGCACCGAATACGAAACGGGGTTAAGAAAAATTGGCGGAATACTTGCCGACAATGCCGATATTGGTTGTGGTAGCGTTATAAATCCGGGTACGGTCGTTGGTAAAAACACTTCGGTTTATCCGCTAACTTCTTTACGCGGTGTTTTCCCACAAGGATGCATAGTAAAAAGTTTAGATAACGTAGTTAAAAGAAAATAATAATTTAAGCACTGCCTTCGCAGTGCTTTTTTGTTTAATTAAAACTAAAATAATAGTTTTATAATTTAAAATAAATTAAAATATTAAACGGGTATAACCCCTTAATTTTAAAAAGGGTATTTACTTTTTTGTAAAAAACGTATATAATATATATGTTAAAAAAATAACGTAGGAGTAAAATATGAAAAAGTTTAAAAAGATTTTAGCAATTTTTTGTGCAATGTTAATGTCTTGTTCGTGTTTTGCGTGTGGAACAAATAACAATAATTCTACTCAAACACCAACTAGTTCTAGCATTGGCACGACTAGTCAAACAACTTCTTCTAGTAAAGAACCAAGTTCTCAAGAAACTAGTTCGAGTTCTAGCGTAAATTCTAGCGTAGACGTTAGTAGCACTTCTTCAGTTTCTCAAACGGGTTCTATAAACGCTAGTTCTCAAAGTTCACAAGAGCAAGCGGTTGTACAAAGTTTATCTTTAAGTGGACAACAAACAACGGCAAATAGTTTAGCAGAAGTTAGTAAAATAGTTACCGTTACCGCTAACTATTCTGACAATTCTACTAAGATTTTATCAGAAGACGAATATAAAGTGTTCGTAGAATATAAAAACGTATCCGAAGCGTTAGTTACGGTTATGCATTTAGGTACGGGTATTTCTAGTAGTTATACCGTTAATTTATCTGCAAAGGTTTGCGCTCACGCATACACTCAAACTGCGTTTACTCAACCAACACTAACTAGTAAAGGTGTAAGAACTTATACTTGTTCTGCTTGTTCAGATAGTTATACTCAAGAGATTCCACAACTAAACGAAACAGATTATACTTTAAGCAAAGTTGCCCCTACTTGTACAAGCGAGGGTATGGATATGTATACAAGTAGTTTATACGGTACTTTTACCGTAAAAACTTCTGCAAAATTAAACCATACTACTTCTTATGGCAATTGCGAAATTTGTAAAACGGGCATTGGTAACTTAACTTATAATTACGAAGATAGTTCAACTGTATTCTGGGGAGCAAGTTCTTATCCAAGATTATTAGAGTTAAAAGATGGAACTTGGCTTTGCGGATTTGACACTTGGGGTACTGGTTACGCTGCTGGTACGATAGTAATCGTTCGTAGTAACGATAAAGGTGTAACTTGGTCTAAAGAAGTTTCTAAAGCAAGTTTCCACGACACTGCAAACTGTGCAAACGTAGCGTTGTTCCAATTAGAAAACGGCGTTATTTTATGCGGTTACAGAGCGTTAGGTACAAATTTAGAAGATCCTCTTTCTAAGGCTTTACACGTTTCTATTTCTAAAGATAACGGTTACACTTGGGAAAAGCACAGTACAATAGTAGATGCTTATAACTTAAAGAGCCCTGTAAATACAAGATGGGGTACACCTGGTACTTTATTTAAGAAATCAGACGTTCAAGCAAAAATTACAGAAGAAGGTAGACTTGGTTTCTTCGAACCTCACTTTGGTTATATTAACGGCGAACTTACCGTAATGTATGCAGACGATTTAACCACTATGATGGAAAATCCTAGGGGTGAAAGATGGAAAAACTACGAAACTCAATACATAATTAAAAGAACTTTAAACGGTACAACTTGGTCAGAACCAAAAATCGTATTAGACGGCACGGTTGTAAAAACAGTTTCTAACATTACGGGATTTTCTATAACAGACTTCTCAAGAGACGGTATGCCTGTATTCGATAAACTTAGCGACGGCACCAACGTGCTTGTTGTAGAAGGTACTTATAGAGATAATACAAAAACCGACAGAACTGCAAGAACTCAAGATGATAATGGCAACGTTATAGAAACTCACCCATTTGAAATTTTAATTTCTTATTCTAAAGATGGCGAAGTTTGGTCAGATCCTGTAGAAATCTACGTTCCTAAGGGAGAAGGCACAAAAGCAAGTGCGCCTTTCGTATGCGTAACGGATGACGATAGAATAGTCGTTTCTTTCCAAACCGACGAAGATGCCGCTGCCGAAAAGAATTTAAGGGGCGATGGCGTTTCCGTTATGAAAACTATTATTTCCGACGGAACACCTATAGATAAGATTACAAAAGATAACTTCTACGAATCGCAAAATCCTTTCTATGCACCTGCGGGCACTGTTTCTAGTTGGAACGGTATGATGGAAAAAGACGGTTATATTTACTGTGTAACAGGTACTAACTTCCCTCAATCTTCAATTAAAATTACAAAGGGTAAAATTCCTACAATTTCACCTAGAGATTATCATACAACTACAACCGCAACAGGTTATAATATAAGAAGCGGAGCATTTGG
>JAGAUH010000199.1 GCA_017620875.1 Clostridia bacterium | reverse complement strand
TTGGTTATTGTTACAACCAGTTAAAACTAATATGCTAAAAAATAAACATATTGCCAAAATAGAAACTAATAATCTATTAAAAATTTTCATAATTATACCCCTACTTTTAATTTTTATTTATTATACTAGATATTTTGTCTAGTGTCAAGACATTTTGTGTAGTTTTGGGGCATAATTTATTTATGGATAAAGTGTTTTGTAAAAATTTAAAAAATATACGGAAAGAAAAACATTTAACACAAAAACAAGTTGCGTTAAAACTTGGCGTTGTAGAAAGTTGTTATGCCAATTGGGAACAAGGTAGAACGGAACCTAGTATAGAAATGCTAAGAAAACTTGGTGAAATTTTTAACGTTTATATAGACGAATTAATAAACGGAACTACTTATTAAAAATGGTTTAGCCTTTTATAAAGACTAAACCATTTTTTATTTTTTACCTATAACCTATAAGTTTAAGATTCTCACGTTTGCAAAAGCAAACTCAGAATGACTAAGTACGCTATTATTTACTACCCGTAGAGCCGAAACCGCCTTGTCCCCTTGCGGTGTCCGTTAAGTCTTCTACTTGTTGATACTCTACTTTTAAATATGGCGTTATTACCATTTGGGCAACCCTTTCGGCTTGCTCTACAACTTGCTCTACACCACTTTGGTTGTATAGGGCAACCATAATTTCGCCACGGTAGTCGCTATCTATTACGCCAACTTTGTTTGCAGGGGCTAGTCCCCTTTTTGTTGCAAGCCCACTCCTAGCGTAAATTAAGCCAACGTATCCAACGGGTATTTCTAATGCTAGCCCCGTGTTTATTAGTTTGGTTTCGCCAACGCCTATTACCACTTTTTCGGTTGAATATAAGTCTGCTCCCGCAGAAAACTCCGTACCAAAAGTTGGTTTAACCGCCTTATCGGTTAACTTTTTAAAATTTACTACCATTTTTTACTCCTTTATAAGCCTTATTGCTTTGCCTTGTTTTGCAAGTTTTTCGCTATGCCTATAAAGTATTATTTTTTTACCTATTACCGCAACGCAAATACATTTTAAAGCGCTTTCTAAATCTTTTGCTAAAAATATAGCGTCTTCTTCGGAATTGTTTAAAACCGATAGTTTTATAATTTCTCTAGCGGTTAGCGCGTCGTTTAAAGACTTTATCATATTGTCGTTTAAACCGCCCTTGCCTATTTGTCCTATTGGGGAAATGGTTTGAGCAATAGCCTTTAACTGACTGCGTTGTTTACTTGTTATCGTCATATTTTACTCCTTAATCTACAAAATCGAATTCTACTTCGCCTAGCACTACGGTATCGCCGTCTTTAGCACCTAAATTTCTTAATTCTTTTATAACGCCCTTATCTCTTAGGGTTTTTTGCATATACGCCATACTATCCATATCGTCTAACACTACGTTACGACAAAGCATATCTACAAGCGGACCTGTAACGAAAAATACTCCGTCTTCGTCCATAAACACTTCGTAAGAGTTTTTCTTTGGTTTTTCAAAGGTGAAATGTTCCCTTGTAATCGGTTCTGGTTGTGGTAGGGTTTTAATAATTTTATAAACTTCGTCTAACAGTTCTTTTAGCCCTTCTCCCGTAACGGCAGACACTTCGAACACGGGGATATCCCCTATTTTCTTTTTAAACTCTATTGCGTTTTCTTTAGCACCGAAAATATCGCATTTATTTAAGCATATTACTTGTGGTAAATTGCCTAGTTTTTTACTATAATCGGATAGTTCTTTATTAATTTGCAAATAGTCTTCGTATGCGTTTCTATCTTCTATTTGAGAAATATCAATTACGTGGACTATCATACGGGTTCTTTCGATATGCCTTAAAAAGTCGTGCCCAAGTCCTGCGCCCTTGCTAGCCCCTTCGATAAGTCCTGGGATATCGGCAACAACAAAACTATCGTCATACCTTTGCACAACCCCTAAGTTTGGTTGTAAAGTGGTAAAGTGGTAGTTTGCAATTTTTGGCTTTGCCCCACTAATTTTACTCAAGAGAGAACTTTTACCCACGTTAGGAAATCCTACAAGCCCAACGTCGGCAATAACCATAAGTTCTAGCGTAATGCGTTTCTTTTCGGTTTTTTCACCCTTTTGAGAAAAGTGTGGTGCGTGCCTACGACTAGTGCAAAAATGCACGTTACCCTTTCCGCCGTTGCCACCTTCTAAAATTTTTACGGTTTGCCCTTCGTAATAGATATCGCATAAAATATTACCTTCTTGGTCTTTTACTACCGTGCCAAGTGGTAAATCTATATACAAATCTTCTCCGTTTTTACCAAAACATTTATTAGTTCCGCCTTTTGCTCCGTTTTCTGCGGTGTATCTGTGTTGAAACTGAAAATCTATTAAACTTGTTTTACGGCTATTACCCCTTAAAATAATGCTACCGCCGTTACCACCGTCGCCCCCGTCTGGACCACCCATAGAAACGCCTTTATAACGCATAAAAGAAGTAATACCATCTCCACCGTCGCCGGCTTTTATAACTATACTCTCTTTATCTACAAACATCTGTCTTTTTACATTTATCCGCTAGCGGACAAGCCGAGCAATTAGGCTTTCTGCTATAGCAAATTCTCCTCCCTAAAAATATTAATAAATGGTGCGATTTTGCCCACCTAGATTTTGGCAAATATTTCTTTAAATCTTCTTCTACTTGTAAAGGCGTTTTTCCACTAGAAAAACCTATCCTTTTAGAAACCCTAAAAACGTGAGTGTCTACGGCAATAGCATCACCGCCAAAAGCCACGCTATACACAACGTTTGCCGTTTTTTGACCAACCCCCGCCAAACTT
>JAGAUH010000198.1 GCA_017620875.1 Clostridia bacterium | reverse complement strand
GTTATAATTCCTATCATTATGCTAGAAACTACTAGTGATATTCCTACAAAGGCAACTAATACGTAAGTTATTGCGTTTAGTATAATATCCACACTCTTAAATAGGTCGCCCATTAGGTCGGAATATTCTACTTTTTCGCCATATACGCCACTATTTTCATCTTCTACCTTAGTATTAAAGTCATTTATAAAGTTTATTAAATAATCTTTATTTTCAAAACTAGATGCGTATAAAGATATCTCCGTTACAACCCTTCTGTTAGACGCTACTACCGAACCTTTATCATCTAACAAATCTTTATAGGTTACGGCTTTTAAACCGCCGATTACTTGGTTTTTGTTTAAAGTATAAGTGGTAACGTTTTCGTTTGTTATTTTACTACCAAAAGTTTCGCGATATTTGTTATACATACTACCGCCGTCTTTAAAAGCATCTTCCGAATGTTCTTTAACTTCTTTAACGAAAGCGTTATTATCCGTTCTTGCAATAAGTTTTTCTAATAGTTTATTAGAGTAAACTAATCCCGAACTTAAAGAGCCGTAAGTCGCTCCGTTTTTAAGCCTAATTATACCAACTATTTCTATATCGGTTACTACTTGACTATTTTTACTGTTTAAAAGTTGGTCGTTTACTTGATAACTTTCGTACCTTTTAACGATACCCCCTTCTTCGTAAAACTCGTCTGCGTTGGCAATAATTTTATATCCGCTTTTGTTGTTTCCCCTTGCGTTTAAAGCAAAAATCTCGTTAAAAGTAATAGGTCTTTCGTTTCTTGCTTTGTTGTAATTATATCCAAAGAATAAATAAATACACGCTTCTACTAAAATAGATTTATCCGCTTCTCCCTGAGCCGAACCTGTAAAGTATTGGCTCCACTTTAGGTCGCCTTTTCTAGTTTTTATATCTTGATACTTACCTTTAAAATAGTTAAACTTTTGTTCGTCTAAGCCAAGTATTCCCGCACCCTTTTCAAAGGTTTCTTCTAAAACGAAATCTAACATTGCGTCTAGTCCGCCGTTTTCTGCAAAACCGCTTAGCATAGAATATAATAAAGCGTCTTCGCCCCTAAGTCCTAAAGAAAATAATACCGAGTCTGGTATTTGGTTATATTCGTCTACTACTAGCACCATTTGATTTTCTTTTAGTCCGCTAGATAGGTTGTATCCGTTATAACTTGCAATTAAGTCGTATTGCTCTGCAACTAAGTCCCAATTGTCTTGTAAATTTCCGTCGTTATCGTATTTTAAAAGCGGTGTGCTAAACGGATTAAAATTGTTAAATAGTCCCGTAATAGTGCTTACTGCATCTATTCCGCTAAAAGATAACGGCCAATTTGCCTTGTTTAACCTTTCTTGATTATAAGGATACAATAGTTTATAATCTTCGCTACCAACGTACTCTAAATCGTAATCGCTAATAATGCTATTTTGTCCGTAAAACCTAATTGGTTCTACGCCGTAATTATATCTAAATCCGTGGATTTTACTATTGTCTAAATTGTTTTGCATATAATAGTTAAATCCCGTTAAATCCGTGCTAGAAAACACGTTAGAAACCTTAGAAACTAAATCTTCGGTAACGGGGTTAGGATATATCTCTTGGTTAGTAGGTCTCTTTTCTTTTTCCCCGCCAGAACTACCCATCATTAAAGAAGTTAAGGTGTTAGCATAATCTAAATTTTGCGTCCTTAAAGAAACCGCTTGAGAAGACAAAGTACTACTCTCTACCGTGTTTATATAGTTTTGAAAACCAGAAGAAACCGACAAGATAAGCGCTATACCAATTATACCTATACTACCTGCCACGCTAGTTAAAATAGTCCTCGTTTTTTTAGTAAATAAGTTTTTAAGCGATAGCGAAAAAGCCGTCCATATGCTCATTTTCGCCTTTTTTTGCTTTTTAGATTTTACTTTTTTATCCGTTTGCTCGCAAGTTAAATCGTTTTTAATTTCTTCTTTTATTTCGTCGTCTTTAACTTCTATTAAACTTTCTTCTTGTGCAGTAATTGGGTTTGTATCGTTTAAAATAAGCCCGTCTGACATAGAGATAATTCTGCTAGCGTATTTGTCTGCAAGTTCTGGGTTGTGCGTAACCATAACTACAAGCCTATCTTTGCTTATCTCTTTTAAAATTTCCATTACTTGTATGCTAGTTTCGGTATCTAGCGCGCCGGTAGGCTCGTCGGCTAAAATAATGTGTGGGTTGTTTACTATTGCCCTTGCAATTGCAACCCTTTGCATTTGCCCACCGGAAAGTTGGTTAGGCATTTTATGTACTTCTTTTTCTAGCCCTACCTTAATTAGCGCCTCTTTTGCCCTTTCTTTTCTTTCGGCTTTTTTAACGCCCGACAAAGTTAACGCTAGTTCTACGTTGGCAAGTACCGATTGGTGCATTATTAGGTTATAACTTTGAAAAACGAAACCTACCGAATTATTTCTGTAATTATCCCAATCTCTATCTTTATAGTCTACGGTAGAAATTCCGTTAATTTCTAAATCGCCCGTAGTGTATTGGTCTAATCCTCCCATAATGTTAAGCAAAGTGGTTTTTCCGCAACCGGAAGGACCTAAAATTGCAACGAACTCGCTTTTTCTAAATTTTAAATCTACCCCTTTTAACGCGTTTACAACAAGTTCGCCCGATACGTAATCTTTAGTTACGTTTTTTAACTTTAACATTGTTTACTCCTTTTATATTTTTTCTATACCATTTAAAAATTCTTTAGTATAATTGTATCCTATTTCGTAAATTTCTTTTGCTTTTTTAAAATTAGTCGGATCTACTTTAGTAGTGTTAGGACAAATTAGCAAATCCGGTTTATAAATTTCTAATTTTGCTTTTGCAACTTGGTGGTCTATACAATCTAAACTCCTAAACATAACGCTAATAGGCCCTTTTATTTTAGCAGAAGTGTCTATCTCGCTTAAAACGTCTACTGCTATTATTTTATCCGCGCCCATTTCTTTTGCCTGCCTTAGTGCAAGCCTATTGGTAACCCCACCGTCAACGTAAATTTTTCCGTCTTCTATAAGCGGGCTAATTAAACTTGGTATACTAATAGACGCCCTTATCGCCCTTTTTAAATATCCGCTATTAAAAGTTACGCTTTCGCCACTAACGAGTTCGTTACTAACGCACGCAAACGGGATTTTACAATCTTCTATTTTAGCGTCGCCAAAAATTTTATGTAAAAGTTTATCTATTTTTTTTCCTTTTATAAGTCCTTTGTTTTTTGTAAAGAAAAGCGAAAAATCCATAATGCTATTCTTTTTTAAAGAAAAGGCAATTTCTTTCATTTCTTGCACGCTTAAGCCATAAGCATACGCTCCGCCCACTAAAGAACCGATAGACGTGCCGAGTATCATATCAAATTTTATACCCTTTTCTTCTAGGGCTTGTATCGCTCCTATATGAGCAATTCCTTTTGCCCCGCCAGAACTTAATACTAACGCCGTTTTACTCATTTATAAGTGCCTTTATCTCTTGCATTTTTTCTATGGTTGCCTCGTAACCCTTTTGGCAAGCAAATTCCATTTTTTCTACTTTATATTGACTCATAGAACCTAAATCCGGCCTAACTAATACGTCGGGCGGATTTTGTTCTAGTCGGTTTTTAGTAATGTAATAATCCACCGTATCTATACTACGCAAAGCAACGTCGAATATGTTAGAAATTTTTCTGTCGTTTCTAATTTCCCCCATAACGTCTATTGCAATTATTTTTTTAGCGCCTAGTTGTTGCGCTTCTAAAATAGGTACGCGGTTAATTATTCCGCCGTCTACCAACAACGCGTCGTTATACTCAACGGGGCTAATCATAGTAGGTATCGCGCAAGACGCTCTTACCGCGGTAAATAAATCCCCTTCTTTAAAAAACAATTGCTTTCCGCTAATTAAATCGGTAGCAACGCAACCAAACGGAATTTTACAATCTTGTATAACTTTATCCCCAAAAAGTTTTTTTAGCCAATTGTCTATTTTTTCGCCCTTTAATAACCCTTTGTGAGTTATCATTTTTACGTAAACGTCTACAATGTCTTTTTTCTTTAAACTAAAAGCCAAGTCCTTTAACTCTTGCACTTTATAGCCAATGCTATATAGTCCGCCAACCAAAGCGCCCATAGAGCAACCCGTTATTATGTCTACTTTTATTCCGTTTTCTTCTAACGCTTGTAACACGCCTAGGTGAGCAACTCCCCTTGCTCCACCTGCACCAAGCACCAACCCAATTTTATTCATTTTCCCCCTTTTCCACCTTAAACTCTAATATCATTTTTTCGTCCGCTTTAGTAATTAGATATTTTAACCCTTCAAAGTTAAATTCTTCTTTTTCTAGCGGTATGTACCCTATTTTAGCAACTAAATATCCGTTTATCGTTTGATATTCGTCTTGGTCTTTACTCTCTATATTAAAAAACTCTAAAAATTCGTTAGTATCGCAGTCTCCCTCAACTAAAAAACTACCGTCTTTTTGCTTTACTATCGAACTTGTAGGAGCAACGTCGTGCTCGTCAAAAATTTCCCCTACTATTTCTTCTAAAATGTCTTCCATAGTAACGATACCCATAACCCCGCCGTACTCGTCTACCACTATTGCCATATGCTCTTTTTTTGCTTGCATAATTCTTAATAGTTCTTGTATTTTTAAGTGTTCGCTACAAACGATAGGTTGATAAATTATACTAGAAATATTTTTTTCTTGTGTTTCTAAAAGTCTAAAAAAGTCCTTTTCGTTAATAATGCCGACAATGGTATCTATAGAGCCTTTATACACGGGTAAACGAGAGTATCCTTCTTCTAAAAACACTCTCTTAATTTCTTCTAGGCTATCTTTTTCTTCTATGGCGACAAGGTTTATCCTAGGTATTAAAATTTCGGAAACGTCTACGTCGTTAAACTCTATCATAGAAGAAATAAGTTCGGTTTCTTCGCTATCTAAAGTGCCGTCTTCTTCGGCTTCTTCTACAATAGACAAAAGTTCTTCTTCGGTAATTTTATCTTCTTTTTTACCTACTACTAAGTCTTTTAAATTTTTTGGTAAAAAGGCAATAGGCATAAGCAGAATATCTACTACGACTATAAAAGAAGTAAATTTTATTAGTATTTTTTCGGGTGATTTTTCTGCAATGGCGCAACCGAAACTGTTTAAAACAAAAACGTTTGCCACAACGAAAATTAAAATAGTTATCCAAGTAATAGCCTTTAAATTTTCTACCCTTAAAAGTAAAGCGTAAACGGCAAATAGGGCAATGGCTTCTAAAACGAGTTTAAGTATTTTTAAAGAAAAATTATACTTTTCGCTCTTTTCGCAAACGTCGTAGGCTTTTTTTGCTCCCTTTTTGTCAAATAGAAGTTTTAACTTACTACTTTCGCTACTAAATAACGCTTGAGACGCTAGCGTTGCAAAAAAGTATAGCACCACGTCTAAAACGAGTATTAAAGTTGTTGCCCAAATTGGAATAAGTTCCATTTTTATCTCCGAATTATT
>JAGAUH010000197.1 GCA_017620875.1 Clostridia bacterium | reverse complement strand
TAAGACCCGTTAAGTTTGCTAGGGGTTGTATAGATTATAAAAATTATTTAAAAAACGAAATGCTCGTATCCGATAAAAAGGTTAATCTAGTAGACGATATTATTAAAACTCAAGATAAACTAAACTTAGATTTTAATAAAGTGGATTTATTCGTTGGAATTCCTTTTTGCCCGTCTAGGTGTGCCTATTGTTCTTTTATATCAGAGCAAATTACTAAAAAAAGCCGACTTAACGAGTATATAGACACACTTTGTGCCGAAATAGAAGCAGGCAAATACTATTATCAAAACAATTTAGGTAGCATATATATTGGCGGTGGCACGCCTATTGCGTTGCCGATAGAACTACTAGAAAAACTATTAAAGACCATTGGAAAACAAAACGTAGAATATACCATAGAAGCGGGTAGACCAGATTGTTTTAGTAAAGATAAACTAAAACTTTTTGCCGACTACGGCGTTAGTCGTATTTGTGTAAACCCACAAACTTTAAACGATAAAACGCTTGTAAAAATGGGCAGAAAACACACTGCGGAAAGCGTATTTTCCGCATATAAAATGGCAAGGGAATTTCCGTTTATAATAAACACCGATTTAATTGCGGGTTTAACCGACGAAACTTTTTTAGATTTTAAATATTCGTTAGATACCATTTTAACTTTAAACCCCGAAAACGTAACCGTTCATACACTATGCTTAAAAGCGGGTAGCAAACTTAAAACCGAGCAAGAAGTTTTATCCGATTTAGACGTGGAAAAAATGGTAGATTACACTTATACCACCTTAAAAAATTTAGGATATAATCCGTACTATTGTTATAGACAAAAATATTCGGCGGGCAATTTAGAAAACGTTGGATATAGTAAAAGCGGAGCGGAGTGTAGGTATAATATCTGCGTTATGGAAGAACTAACCGATAACCCTGCTTTTGGCGCGGGGGCAAACACAAAAATAATTTTCAACCAAGAAAATAGGATAGAAAGATACTTTCCGCCAAAAGATATAAATACTTATCTAAATAAATTAGATAAAATTATTAAAGAAAAAGACAATCTTTTCAAAAAAAAGTTGCAATTAAATTAAGTATGTGGTAAAATAAATCTATACTTATGGCTGGGGCAACCGAATACTCAACGGATTTCTCGGTTATAAGCAAATATAAATCCATATAGGAGGATAAACAAATGGATAAAGAAAAAAAAGCTGGTATTATCGATACCTACAAAAGACACGATGGAGACACAGGTTCAGTAGAAGTGCAAGTTGCTCTTTTAACAGAAAGAATTAACCACTTAAACGAGCACCTAAAAGTAAACAAAGGTGACAACCACTCTAGACGTGGATTACTTAAAATGGTTGGTAAAAGAAAAGGACTTCTTGACTATTTAAAGAGTAAGGATATCGAAGCGTACAGAGCGTTAATCGAAAAGTTAGGATTAAGAAAGTAATTAATTGGGGGCAAACTATAATTGCCCCCTATTTTCGATTAAAAATTTTGCAAGTAAAATCCTTTTAGGATTAACTATAAAAATTAGAGCATAAGGAGAAAACAATGTTAGAAAACTTTAAAGTTTACACTACCGAAATCGGTGGTAGAACAGTTACTGTAGAAGTTGGCAAATATTGTCAACAAGCAAACGGAAGTTGTGTAGTGCGTTGTGGCGAAACTGCCGTTATGGTAAACGTAGCAATGGCACCTGCACCAAGAGACGGAATGGACTTTTTCCCACTAAGCGTAGATTACGAAGAAAAAATGTATGCCGTTGGTAAAATACCTGGCGGATTTAAAAAGAGAGAAGGTAGAGCAAGCGATAAGGCTATACTTACTAGCAGACTTATCGATAGACCTATTAGACCTTTATTCCCTAAGGGATTTTTTAACGACGTAACGGTTATTGCAACCGCACTTTCCGTAGAACCGGATATTCAACCAGAACCACTAGCAATGTTAGGTAGTTCTATTGCGTTATCTATTTCAGATATCCCGTTTGCAGGACCTACAGGCTCTGTATTCGTAGGATGCGTAGACGGCGAATATATCATAAATCCTACCGTAGAGCAAAGAGAAAAAAGCGTTTTAAGTCTAAACCTATCCGGTACTAAAGACGCTATTATGATGGTAGAAGCCGGCGCTAAAGAAGTAGAAGACGAAGTTATGATAAAGGGTATTCTTTTCGGTCACGAAGAAATTAAAAAACAATGTGCCTTTATCGAAAAAATGGTAGAAGAAGTTGGTAAACCAAAAGTTCAAATCGAACTATACCACGTTCCACAAGACTTAGACGACGCCGTTAGAGCATTCGCAGGCGAAAAGTTAGATTGGGCTTTAGATACCTTTGATAGACAAGTTAGACAAGCTAGACAAGACCAAGTAGAAGCAGAAACCTTAGAGCATTTTGCAGAAATCTTCCCAGATATGGCAAGAGAAATTAAGGATAGTTTATACTATATCACTAAAGAAAAAGTAAGAGCAAAAATCACTTTCGACGGAGTTAGACCAGACGGAAGAACTCTTACGGAAATTAGACCTATTTGGTGCGAACACGGGGTACTTCCTAGAGTTCACGGAACGGGCGTGTTTACAAGAGGTCAAACTCAAGTTATGACAACTTGTACTTTAGGTACCATTTCAGAAGTTCAAAAATTAGAAGGACTAGACGAAGAAAACGTAAAGAGATATATGCACCACTACAATATGCCAGGCTATGCTAGTGGAGAAGCAAGGGGATTAAAGAGCCCGGGAAGAAGAGAAATTGGTCACGGCGCTTTAGCAGAAAGATCTTTAGAGCCAGTTATTCCTAGCGAAGAAGAATTCCCTTACGCAATAAGACTCGTATCCGAAGTATTAAGTTCTAACGGATCTACTTCTCAAGCAAGCGTATGCGGTTCTACAATGGCGCTTATGGATGCAGGCGTTCCTATTAAGAGACCTGTTGCAGGTATCGCTATGGGACTTATTAAAGACGTAGAAAGCGGAAAAGTTAGCGTACTTTCTGATATTCAAGGATTAGAAGACTTCCTTGGCGATATGGACTTTAAAGTGGCAGGTACTACAAAAGGTATCACGGCAATTCAAATGGATATCAAAATTAAAGGAATTGACGAAGCTATACTTAGACAAGCAATTTCTCAAGCAAACCAAGGTAGACAACACATTTTAAATAAAATGTTAGAGTGTATCCCTGCTCCTAACGCACAAGTTAGCAAATACGCACCTAAAATTATTACCTTTAACATTAATCCAGAAAAAATTAAAGACGTTATCGGCTCTGGCGGTAAAATGATAAACAAAATTATAGAAGAAACTGGTGTTAAAATTGATATCGAAGACGATGGCAAGGTATATATTGCAACTCAAGATAGCACGATGGCAGAAAAAGCTAAACAAATTATTTTAAATATTGCTACTGACATTGAAGTTGGTAAACAATATACGGGTAAAGTAGTTAGAATTTTAGCTTTTGGTGCATTTGTAGACTTAGGTGCTGGTAAAGAGGGTATGATTCACATTTCTAAGTTATCTTCAAAAAGAGTCGAAAAAGTAGAAGATG
>JAGAUH010000196.1 GCA_017620875.1 Clostridia bacterium | reverse complement strand
GTAAGTTAGCAAATGGAGTTTGTTGTACGCTTGCCCAAGTTCCATTTATTACTTTACAAATTTCTAAAATACCACTACTTGGTCCTATAACTGCCGCGATGTAACTCGTTCCGTTATCTTCGAAAGAATAATCTCTACCACTGTGAGTCATACGGAACGCAACGCCTGCCGCGCCGTTTCCACCCTTGGTAATTTGTATGGTTAGAGAGTAAGTACCGATATTACTTGCGGTTTTTTGGAATACCGCGATAGATTTACCGCTTGTTTTAGTCGTATAAGTTCCGTTTCCGTTATCAGTCCAATGGTTTGCTAGTGGAACTTTACTTAAATCGTATTCGGCGTATAAAACCTTGTGTCCGTTACTAGTAAAATCCGTTGCGGCAGAGCCGTCGTCTAATATCCATCTTACAAACGGACAACTAACGTTTCTTTTTACGTAGTTTTCTGGGGTTGGTAGGCTAGATAATTTTACGCTAGAGCCTGGTGCAACTTCTAACCTATCGTAAGTATTCGATTCGTTATAATATAAATACACGTAGTTTACTTGCGTCCACTTTGCGTAATAAGTTTGGTTTGCAGATAAAGTAACTTTTTCTACTTTAGTACCCGTTAAACCAGAGTTGTTAAACCAACCGTCGAAATGATAGCCGTATCTTTCTGGTGTAGGAAGCGTTACGCTAGTGTTTTTATACTCGGTAATATCTTGCACTTGTAAACCGCCGTTTTCTACAAAAGAAAGGGTATAAGTTGGTATTTCGGTCCATTTTGCGTATAAAGTAATATTGCTAGTAGGTTTATAAACTCCACTTAAAGTGCTTCCGCTAAAATTAGAACTAGTAAACCAACCGCCAAATTCGTAACCGTATTTTTCTGGTGTTGGTAGGTTAATTCCTACGCTGTTAGAAGTAGTTACGCTATAATTTGTTCCGCCGTTAGAGTTAAAAGTAACTTCTGGATAATCGATAGCAGTCCATTTTGCATATAGGGTTACGCTAGTGGTTGGGTTATATAATCCGCTTAGTTTTGTTCCGCTAAAACTACTATTTTCGTACCAACCGTCAAAAGTATAATCTAATTTTTGTGGGGTTGGTAAATTTATTGCAGAACCCGTATAAGTTATATTTGCATATCCCGTTCCTCCGTTAGAATTAAAGGTAACTATTGGATAGTTTGGCGTAGACCACTTTGCGTAAATAGTATCGTTGCCACTAGGTATAAAATATTCCGTTAAAGCGCTACCCGTGCAATTAGCATTGTCGTACCAACCTAAAAATTCGCAACCATATTTTTGTGGGGTTGGCAGTCTTACGCCTTGCGCTCCGTTTGTTTCTACCACGTTATAACTCGTTCCGCCAAAAGTTTCTAGCGTTAAAGAATAAGTAGCAGTTGCTTTTGTTTTATCTATATTTTTAGATACGGCGGTACCAATAGTAACCGCGCAAGTTAAAGAAAGTAAAGAAATAATAATTTTTTTCATATTTCACCTCACTTTAAATAATCGCTAGTAATGGTAAAGTCTGTATATGCTACACCATTTCCGCCTGCTCTAACGCCGTATCCACTACCAAATAAAGGCGCAGGATCGTAACAAGTAAATTGTAATGCATCGTCTAAATATACTTTTATTTCGCGTTCTTTATAAATTAGGGTTAGTTTATGCGCTACGCTAAAGTCTTTTACGGCAACGCCACCTTGACCAACGGTACTCCAAGCATTATTGTCGGTTTTACCTAAAATAACTATACCTTGGAAGTTTACAAATAAGAAATAATAAGATAAACCATTTCCTTCCCAAGTGGCAGAACCACTATTAGAATAAGCAAATACGATTCCGTTATCAGAAGAATTAGATGCTTTTAAGTTTACTTGCATACTACCATATCTAAACGGTGTGGTGTTTACCATTATAGAGTTTGCCGCAGTAGAATTAAAGTTTGCGCCACCAGCAGAGAAACTACCTTGTAAAGTGGTATAAGTAGTAGGATAAGTATAATTTACACCGCTATCTAACTTATAGTTTTCATTTTCGAAAACGTAACTGTTAGTAACGGTTAGGTTATTAAATTTAGTACCGCTTACGCCTGCTCTAAAACCAAAACCAGTTCCCGTTAAAAATGCGTCGTCTACAATGGTGAAAGCTACAAGGTTATCTATAATACCAATTATTTTATTGCTTATTAAAAAAACCTTTAAATTATAGGTGTGTTGGG
>JAGAUH010000195.1 GCA_017620875.1 Clostridia bacterium | reverse complement strand
ATTGTTCCTAGCAACGTAGACCAAGGGTACGTACTTCGTAGGCTTATCCGTAGAGCGGTAAGATTTGGTAGAAAAATAGACCTACCTAGTATGAGTTTGTCTCAAGTTGCAGAGTGCTTTATTAACAAATATAAGGCTATATATCCAGAATTAGAGCAAAATGCAGAAAAAATTAAAGCGGAACTTAATAAAGAAGAAGAAAAGTTTAGCAAAACTTTAGTTGACGGATTAAAAGAGTTTAACAAAGTAGTAACTCATATCCAAGGCAATATCTTCCCAGGTAAAACGGCTTTTAGATTATACGATACTTATGGTTTTCCACTAGAAATTACTATGGAACTAGCAAGCGAGCAAGGATTTACCGTTGACGAAGAAGGTTATAAAAAAGCATTTAGCGATCACCAAGCAAAATCTCAAATGGCAAGCGAACAAAAGTTTAAAGGTGGCTTAGCAGAAAGTAACGAAGAAACTGCAAGACTTCATACCGCTACTCACCTACTTCAAGCGGGATTAAGAAAAGTTTTAAATCCTAGCGTAAGTCAAAAGGGTAGTAACATTACCGTAGAAAGACTTAGGTTCGACTTTAACTTCGAGCGTCCTATGACTAAAGAAGAAATTGCCGAAGTAGAAAAGTTTGTAAACGAGGCTATAAAGGCTAGCGTAGACGTAACTATGCAAGAAATGACTTTAGAAGAAGCAAAAAATTGCGGAGCAACGGGCTTGTTTGAAAGTAAGTATTCAGAAGTCGTTAAGGTTTATACGATAGGCGAATATAGTAAAGAAATTTGCGGTGGACCGCACGCTAAAAATACGGCGGAACTTGGCGAATTTAAAATAGTAAAAGAGCAATCTAGTTCTGCGGGAATTAGAAGAATAAAAGCAATTTTAAATCATAATTAAGGAGTAGAAAAATGGCTGACGAAAAAATTTATTTAACAGAAGAAGGATATAAAGAAAAAGAAGATAGACTTAACGAACTACGCAACGTTTTTAGACCTGCCGTAGTAGAAAGAATTAAGTTTGCAAAAGAACAAGGCGACCTTAGTGAAAACGCAGAATATTCTGCCGCTAGAGAAGAACAAGCAAAAATAGAAGGCGAAAGTGCCGAGCTAGAAGAAACTTTAAAAAGAGCCGAAATTATCCAAAAAGGCGAAAAGGGTAAAGTTTCTATGGGTAGCGTTGTTAAAATTTACGATATGGAAATGGAAGAAGAATGCGAATATATGCTAGTAGGTACTACCGAAGCAAGCATTAAAGACGGAAAAATTTCTAACGAGTCTATTTTAGGTAAGGCTTTACTAGGCGCTAAAAAAGGCGATATTTTAACCATACCTGCGCCAAACGGAGCATATCAAGTTAAAGTTTTAGAAATAGTAGCCGAGTAATATGAAAGGTAAATTTATAACTTTAGAGGGGTGCGAAGGCGTTGGCAAAAGCACCCAACTAAAACTTTTAATAGAATATTTAAAAGAAAATAATATAGATTTCGTTTGTACTAGAGAGCCGGGTGGAACCGCTATTAGTGAAAAAATTAGGGGTATTATATTAGATAAAGATAATACCGAAATGTCCGCCGAGTGCGAGGCGCTTTTATACGCAAGTAGTAGAGCGCAACTTTTACAAGAAGTAATAATTCCTAATTTAGAGCAAGGTAAACTCGTTATTTGCGATAGGTATTACGATTCTAGTTTTGCCTACCAAGCGTACGCTAGGGGGCTTGGGTTAGAATTTGTAAAAAGTATAAATACTTTTGCTCTTGCTCACGGCGTACCAGATTTAACTTTGTTTTTAGATTTAACCCCAACGGAAGCCTTTAAGCGTAAGGGCGGGGCAGATTTAAACGACAGGATAGAAGCAATTGGGATAGATTTTCATAACAAGGTTTATAACGGTTATAAACAAATGCAAGAGTTAGAGCCTAACCGCATTATTTCGGTAGATTGCTCTAAAGAAAAGGCAAATACACACAAAAACATAATAAATATTTTAAAAGAAAAGGGTATATTATGATAAATGATAAAGGCTACGCGATAATTAAAAAAGACAAAGAAAACAACACTTTGTCCCACGCGTATATGCTTTTATGTAAAGACGATAACCCAGAAGAATATTTAAAAAGTTACGCTAAACTAATTTTATGCAGTAGTGGTGGTTGTAACAATTGCCGTACTTGTAGGCTTATAGATAAAAACGTTTTACCAGACGTAAAGGCAGTTTTTAAAAGTTCTATTTTGGTAGACGAT
>JAGAUH010000194.1 GCA_017620875.1 Clostridia bacterium | reverse complement strand
GCATAAACTTCGGTATCTAAAGCGCCAAGAGTATCTAAATTAATTACCGCGTTAGACCTATCCAAAGTCGTTTGAGATGCGCTAACCGTTCCCGCAAAGGCGCTCGTACTAGCGTAAGCGCCTAAATACCAAACTTGGTCGTTAGGTTCGTTTCCGTCACCAACGTGAGTAATTTCTATACTCATAGTACTATTGCTAGCAGAAGTTACCGTTAAGTTTATATGTCCTAGCGTTCTTAAATCGGCGCAAAGGATATAATCTCTATAAACTATTTCGCTTAAAGCGTTTTTTACGACTATATCAAACGAACCGTTAAAGGTTCCTGCAATAAAACCATAGGTTATAGTTTCGTTTGCATAAACGTTAAAGATTTGTTTAAATCCGTCTCTCTTACTTGCTCCGTTACCCGTAATAATATTCAACCCGGGAACAGGCGCATTTTTGGTTGCCCCGTTATAGGTTACAGAGCCGTTTGTATGCATAAAGTCTGTAAACGTGCCAACGCTTGTTCCGTATACGGAAGATACGCTACCAAAGTATTTTTTACTAGTAGACTTACTTGCCGTTGGAGTGCTCGCGTTATTTCCGTAAACAACCCAATCTAAAGTACCTAAACTATCAAAGTCTATATTTTCTTGAGAAGAATCTACAATATCAAAACCACCGCTAACACTACTAGTTAAGTTTACTTCGCTTACGTAAGCGCCTTGTATCCATGCTTGTGGATAAAGTGGAGCTTGATCTGCTATTGCAATATTTACGTAAATTTCTGTTTCTACGTTACTATTAATAGTTAGGTCGTATTTAGAAACCGAACCCGCGTTATTCGTTAGGGTTGTGTTTACGATTTTAGCGCCGGTTGCATCGTATACGTCTACGTTTACCGCGCTATCCCAAGAACCTAACATTATAGAATATACAACGAGTTTATTTTTATAAACTTTTAACGTGTATTTAATACCTTCGCCAGCAGTTTTATCGTGAGCGGTTACGCCTGGGATATTACCCGTTACGGTAGACGTATGAGTTACCGTTCCACCCGTAAAGAAGTCGCCAAATTGCGCTAACGAAACACCTTTTATAGAAGAAATACCAACTAAATATTCGTTAGAAACGTTCTTTTCTGCAACAACTGCAGTAGGATTAGAACCGTTACCCCAAACTTGATAGTCTAAAGTTCCTAAAGTAGCATAATTTACGTTTGCGTTTGCCCTATCTAAAGTAGCAATCGTAGCCGAAGCAGTTCCACTAAAAGCAGGAATACTACTCGTTGCTCTATCGCCAACGGCACCGCCTAACATCCAAACTTGACGAGACGAGTGTTGCTCTTGAGAAACGATAATTTCTGCCGTAATAGTGGTATCCACCGTTGCATCTATTTGTAATTTTAAATCTACTACTCTTCTCGTTATATCTATCGTTCCGTAAGTGGTACTATATAACACCGTGTTAGCGCTATCTTTTATCTTTACGCCAACCACCGTAGAATAAGAACCAATATATAAATGATAATCTCTACTCTCTCCCGCATAAACGTTTAATTTATACTTAAATCCGGCACCTGTAGGCGAATAAATAGTAATACCTGGCACGTTACCATTTATGGTTTGACCGTTATACGTTACGGAAGAAGAATTATATAAAAAGTCGTTAAACTTTCCTACGCTTTGTCCCGTTGTAAACAAACTACCTAAATAATCTTTATTGGTAGATTTTTGCGCGCTAGGAGTAACGGATGCGCTACTTCCACCAAACACGTTCCAATCGTAAGTACCAATGCTATCAAAATCGATTTTTGCGTTTGCAGAGTCTATTGCCGTAATAGAACCGTTTACCGTTCCTTTATACGCAGCAACCGGTTTAAACATTTCCATATTAGAAATGTCGGTTGTAGAAGTATAGTTAGTTACGCTAAATCCGATATTAAATGAGAATAGGCTTGGAGTAATAACTTCTTCTGCTCCAAATGGACAAACGTTATCTAAAGTAAACACAACCGATCCGTTTACCAATAAATAAATTATACCTTTATTTCTTGCAATACCTAACCTTAAAGACGAACTACTATTATAACCAACGTTTACAGATTGAGCCGTTGTCCAGTTAAAAGCATTTCCGCCGTTACATAAAACGTAACCGACGTTAGTTCCCGTAATAGTTCCGTTTGGCGCAGCGGCATCTATGTAGAAAAACACGCCTGCATCGTTTGATTTTGCCAACCTTATTCCTAGTTTAGGATATTTATCCCCTTGCCATATTAAATCGGAAGAAGTTTTAAAATCTCCTTCAAAATAGAAAGTCGTACCCGTGTCCTTATAAAAATACAAGTGATTATCTCCCGTTCCGTTGCTACGATTTAATTCTACTTTTCTATTTGCGTAGTTTACGTCCGAAGAAACGTAGTCTTTAGACACGTCCCAATAGTTAGCCATTATTGCAGTTCTTTCTTCCATTTTAGTATAGAAAGTTCCCGTAACGTAAGGACTAGCGCCCAACTTAAATCCGTTATCTTCGGTAGCGGTTAAATAAGTGTTTTGATTTTCTTGAGAAACACCAAAAGTATTTAACTTATAATAGTTGTAATACGCGTTAAAAGACTTACTAGAAGAATTAAACAAAAATAAACCAACGCTTAAATTATTTTTTACAGTTTCTTTAGTTAATCCTACAACCTCGTAAGGGATTGTTAATACTACTTTATACCCTAGCGGATTACCTGCGCTTGCACCCCAAAAAGAAACTGAAGAAGTAATTTGTTTATTAGTCTCCGTCATTGTATTTTTGCTATCTGCCTGTAAAACTTTTACGGTTCCATCCGGCATAGCAACGACCTTTGTGGTTACGCCCGTAGTATATCCTAAGTTTGTTGTCGCTTTAGATAGTAACACCACGATAGAGTCGCTATTTTGTAGCAGGTTAGAGTTAGAAATAAGTAGTTTATCTTCTACCCACGCGCTTACTTGGTATCCACTAGAAGTAAAAGCCGTTGTAAAAGTTGCCTTTGCTTTTCTTCCCGCAGATAAAGTTTCGGTAGTTATGGTAGAAGAAGGAATACTTTCTACTACGACCGAACTCTGATCTAACAGTGGAGCACCGTTAAAAATAAGCTGTTCTGCATTTTCTAAATTGTTATTGTTGTTTTTACTCATATTTGTACCACACGCCACTAAAGAAAGTACGCATAATACGCTAAGTAAAGCAATTATTAACGATTTAAAAACTGTTACGCTTTTTTTCATAATAATCTCCTTTTTATTTGATGAAAACATTATAT
>JAGAUH010000193.1 GCA_017620875.1 Clostridia bacterium | reverse complement strand
GTTTTATATATTTTGTTTGGTATTATAGATATAGGAAGAATTGAGGCGTTATTTTTTTTGGTATATGCTATTGCTAATATTATTGTTTTTATTTGCGTTTATAAAAAAACAAAAAAAGCATATAAAAGCATTTGGATTTTTGGAGTACTATCTTATTTATCTACTGTAATAATAAGTTTAAACGCTCATTATATTAACGGAGAATTAATACCTACGTTTTTGTATCCATCGATTATTGTAATGGTTTTAGTTTTTATCCCTTGTTTACTTTATAGCGTAACAAAATGTAAAAAGTTAGAAAATAAAATTTGCATCCCTTTAATAGCACTATTTGGTGGCTTTGCGATAACTTGGCTAACAATGACTTCTGCAAACGTTTACTTAGACACTTCTAAACCAACGCTCGTAGAATATACGATAATTGATAAAGACGTGAGAACCGGATATAGACAAATAACCACTTACGATTTAGAGGTAAAAAAAGATAACGTTGTTTTTACCATATGCGTTCCGGATGAAGAATATTATAATTTCGAAATTAACGATAATATTATTTTATCGGAATATAAAGGATTTTTTAAAGAATCTTATATACTACTTGATAGAACGAAATAAACGTAAAAAACACCCTTGTATTATATAGTTAATTTATCCAATTTGTTAATTTGACTATAATTTTATTTCTATAAGAAAATACCAACTGCATTTGCAGTTGGCATTTTTATTATTTTGTAATTGTAACTTTGTTTAAAGCCCTAGGATTGTCTGGATTTAACCCCTTTTTACAACTTGCCTTACAAGCAAGCATTTGAGCAAATAACGCAAAATTAAACACCGAAAAAGCGTCGTTTATGCTCTTTGACATAAATGCAACGTCGGCTTTTGTTTTATATTGTTCTTGTATAGTTTTATTGTCGGTAACAATTAAAACCTTTGCCCCTAAAGAAAGCATTTTGTCAATAGATTTTTGCTCGTCTTCTAGTCTTGTAGAACTTAAACCATCACCCATATCGTTTTCGCTAGCGTAAATAATAATTGGAGTATCTTTATTTACCATTGCCATTGGTCCGTGATAGAACACGCTACTAGCGTAACCTTTAATTTGAGTATAACCCGTTTCTTGTAGTTTTAAAGTTGCCTCTAATGCAAGCGGATAACAAAAACCTCTACCTAAAATAAAACCATTGTCTAAATTTAAGTATTTATCTACGTAAGTATCGGTTAGTTTATCGGCTTCTACAAAGTATTTAGGGTATTCTTTAATAAAGTTTACTAGGTCTGTTAAAGGCTTATTTGCAAGCCTATAAGCAAGCCAAATAGCAATAAATAATTGTGCGTTAAAGGTTTTTGTTGCGGCAACGCTTTTTTCTTCTTCTGCAAAGCAACAAAGATGGAATTGTGCCTCTTTAGCGAGCGGACTATTTTCGTCGTTAGTAATTGCAAGTGTAATTCCGCCTTGAGCGTTTGCCCTTTTTACAACGGATATTACGTCTTCTGCCTTAC
>JAGAUH010000192.1 GCA_017620875.1 Clostridia bacterium | reverse complement strand
AGTTCGTTTGATTATAGATTTTATCAGAAGTTCCTTCCTCGTCAAAATACCAACCGGCAAAAATTTTGCCGCTAGGCGCAATTAAATCTTCTCCCGTAGGAAGGTCTGTGATTTTTTTATTGCCAACTATTTTGCTTAAGTTTTTTGAAGTGAAATTTCCGTTTGCTTGACGGTACTCTTCGGTATAGTCAGCCTCAGAGTGATTTAGCCTTATATTTAAGGTAACGGGGTCGGAACATGAGAAACACGTTAAGAGCATTAGTATTGACAAAACCAAACCAATCAGTTTAACAATAGTCTTTTTCATAGGTAAACCTCCTTTTATTTATTACAAATATTATATCTTATTTTTTAATAAAAAACAATACCCATTTTAAAAAATTAAACAATTTTTTATAACTTATATAATCATCATTGTCAAAGTTAAAAGTTTTTAAAAATCGTAATATGACTAATATCTCAACGTAAATTTTGTTAATTTAATTTACGTTGTTTTAGATTTTTACCCTAACGTTAATAATTTAAACATATTGATTTTTTTTGTTATTTATGATAAAATAATTAGTAGCATATTATAAGGAAAAGTTTTATGAAAAAAAGAGTTTGTTTATTGTTTGTATTGTTAATAATTTGCTTTACTTCTGCTTGTGTTGGAGCAGCGTCACCTATTAGCAGTGTTAATCAAACGGCAAGTGTAAAAAGTAATTCTAGTTCTTATAAAGAGTACGTTTCGTCTAGCAGTATTAACACTTCTAATAATACAACTGCTGTTTCAAGTTCTAGCGATAGTGCCATCGTTTCTAGTTCAAGTAATAATTTTACTACTTTGGATAGCAATTTAATTAGTACTAACAATTCGACAAGTATAAGTTCAAATAGTTCTTCTAGCAAACCAAGTTCATCAAGTTCACAAATTGTAATTACAGAACAATACGTGGCAGAAATGGCTTTAGATTCTATTGTTTTCAATCAAGTTGCCGAAGTTGGGGGAGAGATAAATTTACAAAAAAGTTTTAATTATAAAGATAAAAATGCAACAATAGAATATTTTTTAGAGCAAGGTAACGACGTTTGTTCTATCGTTGGAGAAAAAATGTTTTTCTCTAGCCCAAGACAAGATAAAAGGATAAAGGTAAAAATAAGGGCAACTTGTGGTTTTGCTGTAAAAGAAAAAGAAATTTACTTAAATCTACCTGCGCAAAATAATCAAGTTTTATACGAAACTTTTGAAATTGGTAGTATAAATAGTTTAAGTTCTGCTTATTTAAATGGAGTGGTAAACACTTATAGGGCAAATTCATCTTCTTCGCTTAGTATTACGGATTATAATAATAGCAAAGCACTAGCAGTTAATTGTCAAATGCCTATGACTTATGGTGCATACGCAGGATTTTATATAAATACAAAACCATATACAACGTATCAAGTTGAGTTAGATTTATCTGCAATTGGCGTAAATACCCCAGATTTGTCTAATTCAGAATTCGTTCATTTCGAAACTTATTTAAACTCAAATATGGGTGTAGTTGCAAACAGAATAAATTTGTATAATCAAAATGGTAAATGGATAGATAGTTGTCCTAAAATTTCTTCTGCTAGTATAGGAAGTGGAAGGTATTTAGTTTATTTTACAACGGACGACGTTACAGATGGCTACGCATATTTTACCATTAAAGTACGTAGCGGTGTAAATGAAAATTTAACTATATACGTTGATAATTTGCAAATTAAAGAGTGCAGATTAGAGGTTAAAGAAAATTTTGAACATGTAAATACCAAAAATCAAGAGTTTGTTGGTAGAATACACTCAAAAACTTTAAATGCTAGTTTGCAATCGGTTAGTTACGATAATAGTAATGCGCTATTAGCAAGTGTTGCAAGTGGAAAACAAGGATATTTGGCATTTAAATTAAACGTAGAAAAAAATAGAATTTACCAAACAAAGTTTAATTGTGACGTGTTAGGCGCAAGCGGAACAACTTATAACGACGGAACGACCGAAGGTGATAGCGCTAGTGTCTTTATCCTTGCTAATTCCAAAGATTTAACTAATTCTAGTAGTAGAATTTATTTTGTTAATAATAAAGGAACAAGTGTAAATAACACAACTTTAATCAATTTAATAAATAAAGACAACGATTATTGTTTAAGGTTTACTGCAACCCAAGACGGCTACGTTTATTTAATTATAAGGACAAATAAAATAACCGAAAACGTTAGGCTATACGTCGATAATTTAAGTTTTTCAGATATAACTAAAGAACTTTATAACCATAATACTATGGGATATTTAAATGGTCTTGGCGAACCTTTTAAATCTTCTAACGTTAAAGATTTCGATCACGAAAAAGTAGCGGAACTATACGGAATGCTAAACGTACAGAGTTCTCGTATGTGGTTTGGTACGGACATATTTAAAAATTGGGCGTGGAACGCTCCGTTAGACACTTTTGTTATAGACCAAAACGTAAAACAAGGATACGATAAAGTTTTACAACTATTAGAAAAAGAAGGTGTTAAAGAAATAACGGCAATGGGCTTATATCTGCCAATAGTAGATTCCACTACAAGTAATATGGATAATCATTACGTTCCACTAATCAATACCGCGGATTATCAAGTATTTTTAGATAAAGTTTACGAACTTTGGTACGAGCTTGCAAAAGCCTTTCCACAAATAACTATTTGGGAAGTGGGAAACGAAAGCAATGCAGACTTTTTAAAATATAAAGAATTTAAACATATGTCTTATCACGAAAGATCTAAAGTTACCGCTGATATGACGTATTATGCAAATAAAGGAATAAAAGCGGCAAACCCTAATGCTATGACTATTACTCCAGGGTTTGCTCCCGTTACAAGTTATTACACCCAAAACACTAATACCGATGGAGAATACGAAGTTAAACTTTTAAACGGAATATATTCGGTAGAAATATTTTTAAAGTATATGTATGCAGATATCGTAAGTGGAAATCATCCATATCATAATGGTTCTAAATACGTTACCGCATACGACAATAATCCAGACAATTATTTTGATGGACTTGCTTGGCATCCATACGATTTAGGAACGATTGGTTATGCCAATAGTAACGATCCAGACCTAGACCATTTTGACGTTAATTTATGGGTAAATGCTAATAATGCTTGCTATAAAGTAATGTGCGATTATGGTGATGCAGATAAGGGGGTATGGTTTACCGAGTTTGGAATCAGGACAAAAGAGAGTCATTTGGTTTATAGTCCTGTTTCTCAAGGTAGTATGTACGAGTATTACGTAAGTTTTGCAGGCGGTACGGTATATTATACACCAAATGGAAAAACTTCTAGTATTGTTAAACAAAAAATACCTGCCGGGAACTATTATATAACTTTTTATGACCAAGAAAACTATGCTCAAATGCAAAAAACTATACTAACTGCGTATTACGATGCAATGAAATCACAAAGTATGAGTTACGTTCATGCGTGGCATTATTTTAGGGGGTTTGGTGGATTAAAAGATTACTCTTGGAACGGATTGGCGGGTATTTATTGCGCATTATTTAGCGAATCTACGGAGTATTTAAATAGGGGTTATTATCCAAACCATAAAGCGTATATATTACAAGAACTATACGATGGTAGTGGCGACCTTATGAAGTATAGTACTTATGCTAGCGTTCATAATGGAGATAAACAAGTGGGTAGTGGATTAACCGAAACTTTCGATAACGGAAAAGCAACAGACTTGTCTGGAAACACTGTAAAATATAAAGGGGATATTTACGCGTATTCTTCTAATAATAACGGTGCAGTATCCGTTAAAGATGGTTCACTCATAATGGAGTCAACAAGTAATGCTTATCTTGGTTTTAAGGTTAACGGGCTTACCCAAGGCAAGACGTATACGATAACTTTTGAAATTACTGAAAAAACGTCTAATACAGCCTTTTGTATATTTACAAGCGACGTTGCTAACGGTTCTTGGGCGGCCGGTACGAGGAAAATGCCTTTTGGCGATAAATACGAAGTAGCCATAGGTACTTTATCTGTTAATGGAAATAAATATTCTTACACGATAACTGCCGACCAAAATTATGATAGTTT
>JAGAUH010000191.1 GCA_017620875.1 Clostridia bacterium | reverse complement strand
GAGTTTTTACCACCCAAATCGTATCTTTGCCAGTTACGAGCACGGTTACTACCTTCGCCCCAATATTCTTTAACGTAAGTTCCGTTAATGTTAAGTTTATTTGTAGGTGATTCGTCAAATCTTGCAAAGTATCTACCAAGCATTACGAAATCCGCACCCATAGCAAGCGCTAAAGTAATGTGATAATCGTGTACGATACCACCGTCGGAACAGATAGGAATATAAATACCTGTTTTTTCGTAATATTCGTCTCTAGCGGCAGCAACTTCTATTAAAGCCGTTGCTTGTCCCCTACCAATACCCTTGGTTTCTCTTGTGATACAAATACTACCGCCACCAATACCAACTTTAATAAAGTCTGCACCGGCTTCTGCTAAGAATAAAAATCCTTCTCTATTAACTACGTTACCTGCGCCGATTTTAATTTTGTCGCCATATTTAGCCCTAGCAAATTCTAGAGTTTTCTTTTGCCAACAAGTATAACCTTCGCTAGAGTCGATACAAAGTACGTCTGCGCCGGCTTCTACTAAAGCAGGAATTCTTTTTTCGTAGTCTACGGTGTTGATACCTGCACCTACTAAATATCTCTTTTTCTCGTCTAATACTTCGTTAGGACTAGCCTTGTGTTGGTCGTAGTCTTTTCTGAAAACAAAATATAACAAGTTTTGCTTTTTATCTATTATAGGAAGCGCGTTAATTTTGTTATCCCAAATAATATCGTTTGCTTCTTTTAAAGTAGTTTTTTCTGGAGCGGTGATAAGTTTAGCATAAGGAGTCATAAAGTCTTTATCGGGAGTATTTACGTCCATACGAGAAACCCTAAAATCTTTGCTTGTAACAAGACCAACGAGTTTACCGTTTGGTTTACCGTTTTCCGTGATAGGAATAGTGCTATGTCCCGTTTTAGAAACGATATCTATAACGTCTGCTAAAGTATCGGTTTCTTTTAAAGAAGAATCGCTAACAACGAAACCTGCTTTATATTTTTTTACTCTTTTTACCATAGCCGCTTGGTTTTCGATAGTTTGAGAGCCGTATATAAAAGATACGCCACCTTCTTTAGCAAGAGCAATAGCAAGAGTATCGTTAGATACGGATTGCATTATTGCCGAAACTAGCGGAATGTTTAATTCTATTGGAGAAGTTTCCCCTTTTTTATACTTAACAAGGCTTGTTTTTAAATTTACGTTTGCAGGAATACACTCTGGACTAGTATATCCAGGAATTAGTAAATATTCGCTAAAAGTTCTGCTTGGTTCATCATAGTATTTTGCCATAACACACCTCATAATTATTTTTATATTTTATGGTATTATACCATAATAAAAAAAGTTTAGCAATTATTTGACAAAATTTTTATTAATTATTTGACTTTGTTATGTTTTATACTTGTATTCAATAAGTATAGAACATTTTTTTATACTTAATTTAAAAAAAAGTGGAATTAAAAAGTGGAAGGAAAAGAATTGAAAGAGTTGCAAACTTCTAATGCAAAAGATTTTGTCAAATTTGTAAATTTAGAATTAAACGATATTAGAAAATCTTTTATTAAAATAGGTTTTAGGCTTAAGGAAGCATTAAGTTTAGACTATAGGGTTTATTTAGGTTATAAAAGTTTTGAAGAACTTTGCGAAAGTGAGTTCGGTTTTAAAAAATCAACTGCTTATAATTTTATAAAAGTTTGGGAGTACTTTTACGATAATAACAATAAAATGTGTATCGACTCTAAATATCAAGATTTTGACTTTAGCAAGTTGTTAGAAATTACTAAATGTAAAGATAAATACAAAAACAAATTTCTAGATATTATTAAACCTACTGACACGGTATTAAATATTAGAAAATTTATAAGCATTGTTAACGAATATTATCACACAAAAAATCTTTCTTCTTCTGTGTTCGGTAAGACTGTAGTTGAAACAATAGAAAACTATAACAACCTTGTAGTTGACAAACCTTTAACTTTAGTAGAAGTAAAGGAAGAAGTAAATAAAACAGAAGACGTTACGGAAGAAAATTTCCAGACGTCTGGAAAATTAAACGAAGAATTGTCTATTTATTTAAAATCTAAATTAGATAAACTATTAGGCTCTTATAAATTAGTTTACGACCCTTTAGATAATTTAAGTGAACTACCTAATGGTTGTTTATTAACTCCTAAAGAAGACATTATTAAAGTTGTTTGTGGAAAAAAAGGTTATTTATCCGATTTTTTCAACGGAAAAGGAGTTAAATAATGACGACTAGATTAACCGAAAGAGAGTTTTTAGAAAAGGAACGTTCTTTAATAAAAAATAGTGACGTTTTTGAAGAATATTCTATTGTAATTTATAAATTACATAAAAAAAGACTTGTAATAGATAAAGAAGTTTTAACAAGTAAAAGCACTTATTATTTACTATTACAAGACTTTATAACGATTTCACACGAAGTATTTTACTTTAAAGATAGTGAATTTAACTATTATTGCTCTACTATTTATTATTTTGGTAAATATGCTATAGGCTTAAAATTAAGTTATACCGAAAAGGTGGAACTATGAAAGATTATAATATTAAAGTTTTTTGCAAGGCAAAATACTCAAAAAAATTTTTGGTAGAAACCTTTTTAACGTGGGAAGACTTTTTATTCTTTTACGACTGCAACAAAAACACTTATTATTTTAAAATTTGTGAAACGTACATAGAAGAAAAAATAATAAAAGGTGAAAAAAGAAATATTACAATTTGTAATACTATTTTTAATTGTGGATTATTTAGTCAAGTTACTCATAAATGGCAACATTTTTTTGAAGTTTGTAAAAACCCAGACTTTGATAGAAAAGTTTTAAAAGCATTTAGACGTATAAGATTAGATTATTTACCAAGTGAAATTTTATACACGTATGAAAGATTAAAGTTATTTATATAAGGAGTTTTTTATGGCAAAGTATTCTAAAGAAAAAGAGTGGATAAATAATAAAATAAACTCTGGTGTTACTCGTGAACAATTATTAAATGGAGTTGGTTCTTTTAGCAATAAACCCAAAAAAGTTGTAATGCAAAAAAAAGGTTTAACGTCTAAAGAGTATGATAAAAGATATAAATTTTTATCTAACGTTTATTTTCTATTAAGTTAAGGAGTTGAGTTATGGGTAAATTAAATCCAGTAAAAAAAGTAAGCAAAGACTTTTGTGGAACGTGCGAATTAAGGCAGTTGCCAAAAGGCACTTATTTTAGAATAGTTAAACCTAATGGTAAAACAAGTAAGGAAACTTATACCAAAGATTACTATATTAGAGAAGACAAAAAATTTGAGTGCATAAAGCACTCTGACGTTTGGGGTTCTGGTAAGGCTCTAAAAGGAACTACCAAAGTAACTACAGATTTTATTTATTAAGGAGATATATTATGTTTTTAGCAAAACCTAGTAAAAGTGTAGAAAAGAAACTTTTATCCACTGCAGGATATAGAGAAAAAGAAGCAGTTAAAAAATGCTACTGCAGGACAACGTTACCTAATAATAAAGGTGTAAAATTCCATTATTGGAAGACTGATTATCGTGGAAACAAAGAACGTGCAACTGCAACATATGTTTTTGGTAAAGGTTGGAAGTAACTATGCGCTTAGCAACCATTAAAAACCGTTATTTGTTTAAAGATGACAATCCAAATGGAATTCATACTTATGGAGTTTATTACGATAAACCAACTAAACGTTATCGTGCTGTTGGGTTAACACATTTATATATTAAAGATAATAAAAGGTTTATTCAAGTTCGTCGTGGAAACTTGTTGATTATGGATTTTAAAGAATTTGAAACTCCTAGTGGAGTTAAAAATTCATATTTTGATAAAAATGTTAATGGTGGAAAAATAGATGTGTATGATAAAAATAATGTTAAATTTTTATCAAATAGGTTTTTGAGCAAGTCTCAATCAGACACTATTAAAAATTTTGCTACTCGTAAAGAAAAATAATAAAAAAGAATCCCTTGCCCAACTTTAAGATGACAAGGGAAAAGAAATATAATATTTACTTTGGCTATTATTAGTATATTCCAAATTTTATAAAAAAGCAATATTTTTAAATAAAAAAAATTAAGTTTTTATAAAATTTTTTATTATGCCCCCATTTAGGCAGGGGGAAAATCCTTTTAAAACTTAAATTTATATAAATTTATTCTCCCTGCTTTACTTTAATTTAACCGGCAAT
>JAGAUH010000190.1 GCA_017620875.1 Clostridia bacterium | reverse complement strand
CCTTTAAATTATAGGTGTGTTGGGTATCGTAGTTGCCCATATACTGAGCGCCTTTAGTTTCCCAAGTTCCGTTGGTAGATTTTCCTAGGTGGAAATAGGTTGAGTTTATAAATAAGAAATAAAAAGAAACTCCACTACCTTCCCAAGTGTTAGAACCCGTGTTATTATAGCCGAAAATAATTCCGCTATCACCGCCAACGTAAGTTAAATCTACGCTAATAGTTCCATAAGGGAAAGGCGTTGCGCTATTGGTGTTTACGGCAATAGTGTTTGCAGCGTTTGTGGTATAAGTAGTTCCACTAGTTGTAAAACCACCTTGCTTTTTAGTATAAGCCACGCCCGAATAGTCGTATTTTTTAGTGCTGTCAAATCCCGTATTGTAGTTTGGCGTAGGGTTGCTATCGTAATCGTTAATGTCGGGTAACCATACGGAAGAACTACTAGAAGCAGAACTACTAGAAGAACTCGTTCCTGAAACGTTTGGATTTACGGCGCTAGCACCACTATTAATTTGGCTATTTACCGATGGGTTTACCACGCCGGCAGAAGAATTGCTCGTGGTTGGGTCTAAAATTTCTATGCTAGAAGAAGATTGCTCAACTTGTTGGCTACTAGAAGGTTTTGCCACAGAACTAGACGTATTACTTGGCATAGCGCTACTTTCTGCGGGGCTACTAGCGCTTGGTGGCGTTACGGAAGGTCTAGACGGTGCGTTTGTTTGACAAGACGCCATAACCATTGTAAAAGCCAAAATCAAGCAAATTAGCAAAGACAAAAAAGACTTTTTCATAATATTACTCCTTTTTTAAAATTTACTATATAATAGTATTTACTAGAATATTATACTAATTTTTTTATCCTTTTTCAATACCCATATAAAAATTTTTTTATTTATAAAACTAACTTTATGAATTTTACAAAAACTAAAAAATTAGTTTGCTACGACTATTTCTACCTTAAAAATCTAAAATTTTAGTATAAAACTTATAAATTTTTGTGCTAGCAAATTTAAAACTTTTTTTAAGTTGTAAACCGTAAAACTAAAAATTTAGTAAAAAACTAAAAATTTATTTATTTTTTATTTTGTTTTTGGTATAATATCTTTGTTGGGAGTATTATATGGGCGTTTTGCATACTTATACCAAAGTTTTAGGCATAGAAAAAGCCGACTATAACGGAAATATTACTATAAAATATTTAATGGAAGTTTTGCAAAAAATTTCTACCGATTCTGCAAATCAACTTGGCTTTGGGCATAGTTTGGTAAGAAGTTATAACTTGGCGTGGGTTTTAAACAAGATAAAAATAAACTTTTTTAGACCAATAAAAATAGGTGAAGAAATAACTTTTTACACTTGGCCGTTAGCCCCAAAACATTTTACCGCCGATAGAGACTATAAGGCAGTGGATAAAAAAGGTAACGTAGTTTTTGTGGGTACTAGCGTTTGGAATTTAATAGATTTAACAAAGCGAAGTTTAACTTCTACCGAAATAGTTAAAGATATACAAGTTGATTATAAAACCGATAGGGCTATAGAGGGCGCTAGTTATTCTAGGTTTAGGCTATCCCCCGATTTTGTTTTAAACTATTCTAAAACTATCCGCATAAGCGAGATAGATATAAACAACCACGTAAACAATACTAACTATTTTTCTTATTCGCAAGACGTGTTATCTAGTCAAGAATACGATAAGGGAATAAAGGAATTAGAAATTAGATTTAACCAAGAATTGCACCTTGGCGAAACATTGCAAATTTACTCTTTTAAGCAAAATAATATTTTGCAAGTTATAGGAAAAAAAGACGATAAGGACGTGTTTTTTACACAATTAGTTTTAAATGATTAACGTTAAAGATTTTTTTACAAATAAGGACGTTGTTGCCGTTGCTTTATCGGGCGGAAAAGATAGTATGGCGCTTTTGCACGTGCTTTATAACAACCTACCAAAAGGTAACGTAAAAGCCATAAACGTAGAGCACGGAATTCGCGGGGAAGAGAGTTTAGTAGATACCGAGTTCGTAAAGGCGGAGTGTAAAAAACTTGGGGTAGAACTACTCTGTTTTTCTGCCGATTGTCCTACCCTTGCAAAGCAAAACGCAATGAGTTTAGAAGAAGTTGCAAGAAAGGTTAGATACGAGTTTTTTAAGCAAGCGGTAGATAGTGGCTTTTGTAATTTAGTTGCAACGGCGCATCATTTATCCGACAGCGTAGAAACAATACTTTTTAATATGTTTAGAGGTTCTGGCGTTGGCGGGGTAACGGGCATAGATAGTAGAGGCTATATTATAAGACCTTTTGCCGATATAACTAGGCAAGAAATCGACCTATACGTCGATAAAAACGGCATTTCGTTTGTAGAAGACAGTACTAATTTAGACGAAAATTACACTCGTAATTATATAAGGAATGCTATTATCCCTAAAATAAAACAAAGGTATCCAGAAATGGAAAAAGCCATTTCTAGGTTTAGTAAAATTGCAAGTAGTCAAGACGAATATATTTTGCAACAAGCAAAACGAGAATTAACGGTGTCTAGCGGTGAAATATCTTTTAAACAAGACTTGCCAAAAGCCGTTAAATACAAGTGTGTAATGCTAGCGTTAAATATATTTGGCTTAACAAAAGATTATGAGTATAGGCACTGTCAAGAAGTGGACAAATTATCTAGCAGAAAAAACGGCGACGTTATAGATTTTCCACTTGGTATTAAGTGTGTTAAAGATTATGGCAAAATTACTTTTTTTAAAGATAAACGGGCAGAAAAAAATCAAGTTGATTTTAACTTAGGCGAAATAGAGTTTTTATCTAAAAAAATTATTGTTTCACAAAAAACAAACCCTAATTTTTTAAGGTTCGATTTAGATAAATTGCCAAGCGGTTGCGTTGTAAGAACTAGACAACAAGGCGACCAATTTACCCCTTTTGGCGGTAATAAAAAATCTTTAAAAAAGTACCTTATAGATAAAAAAATCCCGTGTAGAAAAAGGGACGACCTTATTTTAATTGCAAAAGATAATATGGTGTATATTATCGTCGGTGTAGAAATTGCCGATAGCATTAAACAACAACAAGATAGCAATAATATTTATTATATTGGTCTAAAAGACTAATTATAAAGGAGTAATATTATGGTAATAAAAACAACAAGCAAAAATTTTGAAGAAGTAATAAGTTCTAATAGCGTAGTTATCGTAGATTTTTATGCTAATTGGTGTGGGCCTTGCAAACTAATTGCTCCCCACCTAGAAGACATTTCTAAAGAAAAGGGCATAACTATTGCTAAAATAGACTGCGACGAAGAAATGGCTCTTGCAAACAAGTTTT